>JALKFA010000002.1 GCA_024169445.1 Buttiauxella agrestis ATCC 33320 | reverse complement strand
CGTGGGTGTTACTCAGGGGGATAACCAGATTGCCGTACTTATCCTGTCTGACGCCGTCGGTAGCCGGGACGCCTTTTCTGACCAGATAGCGATGGTCATCGCCCGGGGCAGGCATTTTTTCCCACTGACGGGTCAGGTTTTTGCCCATCCTGTCGAAGTCTGCCAGCTCCTTTCGTTCCCGATCCCAGCGCTTTTGTGCCTGCAGCGCTTTCTGACGGATGGCGTCGTTCGGGTCCCAGGTGAAACTGCCGGTCGAGGTCCAGTTCACCTTACCTTCGCTGGCGCGGTGGTTCTGATACCAGCCCGCTGGCCGACCATCGAGATAGCCCCGATACACCCCTGACTGCTTACCGTCACTGTCCTCTTTAGTCGGAACCCGATGAAGTTTGCCATCCATGAGGGGAAGGTCATTGAGGACGAAATCGGCGTCTTCCAGGACTTTAGCGAACTCCTCCTGGGGAGACAGGTCTGTTCCCACGGTGACGGTATTACCGGCGACGGTGTTTTCCGGCAGCCACTCCTTTATGCGTTCCAGGTCAGCGCCATCTTTCGCAAACCAGAGTTTTTGTGAGCGATCATATTCAAGAGCGTTCTCACCGTTTGCCAGCTTCCCTGCAGCCCGGAGGGCGACCGTTCGGTTATCCGGCAGAATGGTGAGATACGTGCGTTTTTGCATGACGACCTCCGTTATTCAAAGAACTTGCGATACCACCACGGGCGACCGGACAGACGCTGGCCACGCAGGCGGTAGATAAGACGCTGCCAGAGCACCGTCAGGGTGAAACCAAAAATAGAGATGACTTTAAAGAAGGCGATAAGGGCAGTGACTATCCACAGCGTCATCGTTTCGGGCCACTGAAACCAGGCCAGATAGAGCGAAAACATCATCACCGGAATGCCGAAGACTTCCAGGCGCCTGCCTGCGTCCCGCCAGGGGCAGATATTCATGTTGTGGCTTCCCTCCGTGCTATTTCCCGCTCGCTTATCACCGTCAGTAATTCCCGACGGTCAATCTGTGCCTCACGATATAAACGCCAGGCGATGTCACTCATGCGGCGTCCGAGTCCTGCCAGATGGTTATCAATCCAGTTTCGCCACTGGGTATAAGGCAGTTTCCCCAGTTCGTGACGGACGTGGTCGTCAAACACCAGATACTCACGTACCGCCTGACGTTTGCCGTTGGTGGTGCGCAGCAGCCGCTGGGCAATGACGTACTGCAGGTTGCTCAGCAGGTTGCCGGCCATGGCTTCACGTTGCCCTTCCGGAACCAGCATCAGGGCACGGGGAATGGTTTCCCCGGGTGAGTTGGTGTGCATGGTGGATAAGCACAGGTGACCGGACTGACCATTCATCACGGCACCACTGAGTGTTTCCGGGTCCCTGATTTCGCCCACGCCGATAACGCCAGGCGCACGACGCAGGGTCAGGCGCAGGTGTTCGGCAAAGGTCGGGATATCGCGGCCAATTTCTGACTGCTCCGGCATCAGTACCGCACCGGGGAAATTGAGCAGGAACTCAATCGGATCTTCTGCGGTCACGATTTTGCGGTCCGGATCATTCAGGGCGCAGTACTGATAAATCGCCGCCAGCAGCGTCGATTTTCCGGAGCCGGTTTCACCGACCACCAGGCCGATACCTTTATGCGGCAGCAGGGCGGGAAACAAATCGGCTTCAAGGCCCAGCGATTCCAGTGCCGGTATCACGGTTGGAATGGTTCGCAGGGTCAGGGCCGGCACCGTGTCGTAATCCCCGATGGTGGCCTGCACGAAGTTGCAGCGAAAACGCAGCCGTTCCCCGCGCGCCAGTCCGTGTCGCTGGGCCATATCGCCGGTCAGCTGCAGGGTGCGGTCGATACCCCGACCGGCCTTCAGCTCTCCTTTAATTTGTTCGGAAAACACTTCATCCATCAGGCGTTGTAACTGAGGAGGTTCGACCCGGAAGACACTGGCTCTGACTTTGCGGCCATACACATCCACAACCAGCGGTCCGCCGCCCTGAATAAAGATGTCTGACACATTGTGTCGGGCGCAATGGACCAGGAACTGACAGAATGTTTCGCTGTTCAGCCCGCCGTATGCATGAAAATCGAAGGGTTCAAATGTCACTGGCTCTCCTTACGTACCGAAGGTTTCCAGGCTTTTTTATCCAGCACGAAACCACTGTGTTTCTGGATCTGTTTCACCTTGTCTCCGAGCATCAGCTCGTCTTGCGACCCGGTCACGGTCTGCTGAGATTCCTTCACATCTGGTGCGGTGATCATGCCCTGCTGGCGTAGCGTCGAATAACGCAGCATCCCGGTGTAATCACGCGTCAGGCGGTTAAAGTTGGACTCCAGCGTGCGGTCAGCACTTTGCCGTCCTTCATCCCAGCCGGTGCGGATTGCAGCCTGCCAGACGTCACGCTCTTTGCTGTTTTTCGGGATAACGCCCGGGTCTGGTCGTTCAGGTTGCACGGCAAGGCCGGTCAGCAACCAGGTGCGCCAGCCCGGCGGGTTACTGACAAAACGGGCCGGAGACAGAATGTTATAAGTGCGGTATGCCGTGCGTATCTGGTCAGGCGTGATGTGGGCGGTGTCTTTCGCGGTCACAATCACCGGGGGCAGATAACCCTGGCGGCTGATGAGTGGGCGAAAATCATAAGTCCGGCTCAGCACATCGTCGCGGTTCGTCAGCGCCTGACGAAGCTCAAATGCCCGCTGTGCTTTTCCCCCCTGGAATCCGACGGTGTGTCCGGCATCATTAATCATCTGCCATTCTGTTTCGCTCAGCCCGTTGAAATCATTCTTCTCAGGATTGAGATAGACCGAGATATCCGGGGGCGCCTCTGCTGCCAGACCCGGCAGGGCAACGCCGAGCAGAAAGGCGACTAACAGATAGCGCTTCATACGGTGCGATCCCCTTTATCTGGCAGAGAAAAATTCAGGCGCAGCTCGATGCCGTTCTGGCTGAGTGTGGCGCGCCAGCCCGTCTGTACCCGTATCAAATCCAGCACCTGGTTAAAGGTCATGTCCGTCACGTAAATATTGACGGGTAAGGGCAGGCGAGTGCCTGAATACACCAGGCGATATCCCCGCTGTCTGGCCAGCGTGTTAAGCAACTCCACAGCATCGCCATCCCACGACAACGTGATCCGCTGGCTGTTTGCCGTGATGTGGCCTGGCACGGTGGGGGATATCTGATTAATCACCCCAGCCTGATGCAACCGGTACATATCCGTCTGGCGTTCCTGGGTGGCTTGCTGGAGTGCGTCGGGAGTGGAGGGCAGGCTGTTGACGGGTGCCGACTGACAGCCAGCAAGCAGCGGCAACAGCGCCGCGAGTACGTGTCGTTTCATGGTGAAATCCGTGAAATAGTATGAGATGCCGGCGCGCAGGCCGGCGCTGTGATTAACAGAGGCGAACTGAATCTGACGTTTTCCTGACAGCGTATCGACTGCTTAAAAATGGACAGTCAGTGACAGCACGTAATGACGTAAGCCGATTCATTTTTTTGATGGCCGGTAAATTTCAGCCCGGCGGCATACCAACCGACTGGACAGCGATGCTCCGTAAAGTCGCGTCCACTCCAGTTTCCGATCTGAGTACATTCGCGTTGTTTGAGTGATGCGTCGCCCCCTTTCCACACACCGGATTGACAGGAAAGTATGCCACCCGCTGCATCGAGACCTATCAGCCCGTTTGATGGGCACCAGGCGCCTGCTGTTCCCCGACCTTCAATCTTTAAAAACTCTCCCAGCGTGGCCCGGCCGTTTGCCTGAAGGGTGCCGGACGCCACAATGGGACCGTTGGACTGTACTGAGCCAGCCTGGACCTGCCCGCCGGTATAAATGCCTTTGTTTCCATAGCTTCTGATCCACTGGCTGTCTGACATATACAGGCCACCACCGTGTTTTTCACTGTACCAGCCTGTATCCCCCGTGGTTCTGTACCAGCCGCCGGTATAGGTTTCCCCGGCGGTGCGGGTTGTTTGTGCATTCAGGTTGTTGGCCGTGACGGTCGGCGCCGACACACTTCCGGAGAACGAACCATTCTGGCCAGTGACATTGCCCGTAAAGCCCCCGTTCTGAGCGTTCACGTTTCCGGAGAAATTCCCCGCCTGCGCATTCAGGGTGCCGGTGTTGTTCAGGTTATTCCCGTTCATATCGATGGCCGCGTGCATCCGGTTCAGTTCCGGTCGGCTCGTAATGGCATAGCGATACAGGCGGTCACTTTCCTGATCATCTGTACCGAGGACATCCGAGGATAGAAAGCTTGCCAGTCGACCGGCTTCACCGGTCAGGCCGTAGCTGCCCAGGTTGAATTTCCAGGAGCCATTTGCGCCTTCTGCCTGATTGGCTGTCGGGATATACCCGCCGGAGCCTTCCATGGTCTGGGAGATAAAGCGCATACCTTTATAAGGTATCGCGGTGCCGCCCCGGGTAAAGACGAAGGCCATCAGTTTTTGCGTGGCTTTCAGATTGCGTGTGATTGCCACTTCAAAGGTCTGGGAGGCCGAGTTTCTCAGCGAAAAGCCATCAGGCAGATAGCCCGCCTGTTGCAGCTGCGTTCCGGTGAGCTTCACGGTACCGCCGCCGGAAACCTGGCTGACCAGCGAGTCCCGGTTATCGCGAATGTAGCTTTTGGCCGCTGTGGTGATGGCATTCATGTGCCTGGCCTGCACCGCCCATTCCAGCTCATCGACATACTGGCTGTAACGGTTGAGGCCAAAGATACTGGCAAACATCACCACAACCAGCGCAATGGCCACTTCAATACTCAGAATGCCGCGATGGATTTTTTTCGTTTTCATAAGACTTCCTGTAGTGAGATGAACGCCGGCAGCGCGGCGAACAGGCAGAGAAACGGACCAAACGGCAGATAGCGTTGTCGCCAGGCGGCCGGCAAAGCAATCAGTAACGCCAGAAGCGTGACCAGGAGGACATCCTGCAGCGGATACCACATCACCAGTGCCGTTATCAGCCAGATATCCCCGAGTCCAAACATTTCATGCCCGGTGAACCGACCGGCAATCTGGCGTATCCACAGCAGCGGGAAAAACAGACACAAGCTTTCTGCCACTAACTGACTGGCTCCCCGGTCGGGTATCAGCAGCAGGGAAAACACGGCACCGGTAATGGCCATCGGTGCGGTGAACGCAAACGGCAACCAGAAGCGGGCCAGATCTAAAGACGCGAGCGCCAGACACCAGGCGCCGACCAACAGCGCCCTGACTTGTTGTGAGGGGGCCAGTAATCCCGCCAGTCCTGCCCCGAGTACCGCAACACATAAGGTCAGCCACATTCCCAGCAGGAACGCTCGCTGCGGTAACTCAGGTAAGGCCCCGTTTTCTGCCCGCGCAATGTAGCGGGCAGTGAGCCACAGGACGCAGAGGCCTGCGCCATACAGCAACAACAGGCAGGTGATGAAAAACAGCAGGTCATTCATGGCTACCCCTGACCCAGTTCCCGGCGATACCGGTCATAGATTTTCCGGGCGTAGTTCATGCGGCGCGTTTCCTGTGTCTGTGTGGTGGCAAACCCGGCGTTATACGAGCCCAGACATGACCAGCTGATGCCACACACCTGAAGGTGATTGGCCAGCACCCAGGCACCGATTTGCACATTCAGGCAGGGATTGGTCAGCAGTTCTTCTTTTGACTTCAGTGCACCCATCCGGATGAGTCTGGGGACATGGGTGTCATTGACCTGCATGATGCCGTAATCCCGACTGAGCACCTTCCCGGTCTTGTCACGGTTAATGTTGACGGCCCTGGGGTTCATGCCGCTTTCCTGTCGGGCAATCGCCTGCAGGAGTCGGGGGTCTATCTGGTAACGGGCGCCGGCCTCGTTAAAACAAAATGCCTGGGCGGGTAACGACATGACAGCGGTCAGGAGCAGCGTCGTCAGCGCCCCGAAAATGATGTTCATGGCAGAGTCTCCGGCGGACAGAACAGCGTCTGTCCGCGTGGTGAGTTGTCAGGTCATGCTGCTAAAGCGGAGGGTGTTGGTGCCGGTAGATCCGTTATCTTTTGTACACTGAGCCCCTGCGGTGGCCGAGTTAACAATACCGACGGTCTTGCTGCCATTAATGGCCGTTTCCCCGAAGGACTGGGACAACTTAGACGCCAGCGTAGTACAGGCCGTCATCGGCACCAGATTGTAGGTCACGGTGAAACCTGTTTTACCCCCGGCTGCCGCCGTTGGTTCAACGGTCACGCTGCCGCTCCAGATGTTCTGCAGGGTGGCCGTGCCGCTGTCTCTTTCACCAATCACCGCCATTGACCCCGGCGCGCCGCCGAATTTGATCAGTATCCCGGTCATATCGGTGGCGCTGTTAAACGTGTACTGACCGTTATCTTTCAGAAGGCGGCGGGTATTGACCGCAATCTCCTGGGTATTGGACATTTCGGCATTAATGTCGTTTTTCCCGAACAGTCCTCCTGCATTCAGGAAGATAGTGATGGCGGCAATGGCGATGACGGCCAGCACAATCACCATCTCAAGGGAGAGCACACCTCGGTGTACTCTTACGGCGGATTGAGTAGAAAAGTCACTCATGATGTTTTCCTTGTATTTACAGTGCGGCATTGGCCGCGAAGAAGCCCGGAGCGGTCTTTGCAGACCACCCTGCGGCGGGATGAAGAAGAGGGTTACTGACCGATCTGGTCGGCTAGGGAATTGAGGTCCTGAATAACAAGAAGAAGCAGGACCATGTAAATCCCACACAGTGCAAAACACAGCATCGAGAGCCGCATGATGCGGCGTTTCATCGCTTTCACGGTATTTTTGAGCATGTACTGCGCATAACGGTCGATGACCAGCTGGCTGTTATCACTGTTCTGACCGGCCGTCAGCAAAACCAGCTTGTTAATGGATTCCCGTGACGGAAAGTTATAACCCGCGTGATACAACGCCTGTCCGAGATGGTCGCCGGCATTGACCTGACGACGGATGGCATTGAGCCGTTCCAGTAGCCAGGGCGAGGCATGGGAGGCGAGCTTATTCAGCGCTTCCAGCGTTTTCACGTTCGCCCCAAGCAGGGCGGCCACATTGAGCAGGAAGACCACCCCCTGAAAATCCCGGTACAGTGACCAGGGCATCATGTGGTCCAGGACGCGCCGCACCTTCCCGGTGATATTGGGCAGTGACCAGATGGCCCACGCCAGCACCAGAAAGGAGACAATCGCAAGATACAGCCCCTGTTCCGCGACCAGGCTGGCACTGGCACCCAGCCACCACATTCCCCCGGTCCAGAGTTCACGGGCAAACATGCGTTCAAGTGGGGGAAGAAAATGATCGTTGATCATGATGAGAAGACCGGCGACCACACTCAACAGGGTGAACGGATAAGCCAGCTGGCTGAAGACGCTGGATTTCATCTCGTCGATACCGCGCACGACCAGCGAGGCACGCTCCAGCGCTTCCACCATTTTTCCGTCCTGCACACCGGAACTGATGATGGCGCATTCCCCACGGGGAACCCAACCGGCCAGTGCCCGGTCGAGCGACTGGCCGTTTTTAATCCCGTTCAGAATATCTTCAAGCCAGACAGCTGCCCGGGCCGCCGATGCTCCACCGTTACGCGCCGTCGTCAGCATATTTTCCAGTGCGATATTCAGACGTAATTTATTACCCAGTAAAAAGCCGAGCTCTTCATAGAGTTTCAGCCGGTCACCGGTGGAAAACGTTTTTCGGTAGATCCAGCGATTGGCCAGCCTGAGTGAGGTGCGAACCTCGTCGAGCAGGCCCGCGTACTTATTATTCATTGACGACCTCCGCGATATTCATCCGGCTGTCTTCATCCAGCGGGCAGATTGACTGTGCAGCCCGTGGATCGACGCGTCCTGCATTGATGAGTTTCAGCACATGGCCGTTACGGGAAATGCTTCCGGGTTGCTGCAGCCAGTAACTTCGGGCAGACAGTTTTCCCTCATGGCGATAACGCTGCATAAACCGGGCATCCGGACGGATAATTTCCGCGACCACCTGCCGGCCGGCCACACCGCCTTCGCAGTGTTCACAGCCCTCTGCGTGACGAAAGCGGACGCTGTCGGTATCACAGTTCGCTTTTATCATGGCGTTCTCATTCTCAGGCAGTGTGCTCTGTACCGCTTCCCAGCCCAGACGGCAGTGCGGGCACAGCACCTGGACCAGTCGCTGGCTGATAAGCCCGATAAACAGCTGCGGGTCGGAAAGCAGTTCCGGGCGCACATCCAGCGTCAGCAAGCGTTCCAGGATATTAATCGGGTCATTGGCGTGCAGAGTGGATAACACCAGGTGGCCGGTCATGGCATTCGTTACGCAGGAGTTAGCCGAGAAGGCATCACGCATTTCCCCGACCATAATGGCATCCGGGTCAATACGCAGGGTGTTGGACAGAAGCTGACGCCAGACACGCAGCACTTCATCGGGGTTGTTTTTGTCCGCCACAATCGGGCACTGGACGGCACCGATGATCCGGCCTTCCGGGGGATCTTCATAGGTAACCAGGTTTTTGCGGTAGTCATGCTGGGTCATGTACATGGATGCCAGCGTGCGCAGGGTGGCACTTTTACCCGAGCCGGTAGGGCCACTCAGGATCACCACCCCTTCAGGCACGTTGAGAATGTCCTGCAGTGTCTCCTGTTGCTCCGCCAGAAAACCCAGTTCAGCCAGACCCGGTGGATTTTCACTGTCATCTTTAATGAGGCGCATCACCGCATGGATACCGTAAACCGTGGGGGTGTGGGAGTAACGGGCGCCGAAAAGTTTCATGCCCTGCAGGTAAGAGGCCTTGATACGACCATCCTGTGGCCGGCTGCTGTTAAACTGCGCCTCAGTGACGTCACACATGGAAAGTATGATTGTCGAGGCCATGTTTTCAGCTTCCTCCTTAGACATGGAATCCACCTTAAAGAGCTCACCGTGGATACGAAACTTCACAATGGCCAGCCCGTCTTCCCCGATGGCCAGATGAATATCCGATGCTTTTCGTTCAACCGCCTGCCGGAACAGCGCCACCACCTTACGTTGCGGTGATGTCAGTTCCAGTCGGACCTCTGTCGGGAGTCCCTTATTCATGGCGTGAATTTCATCGAGCGGGACAATAGAGAGCGGGATGTCCGGCAGCCGGCGGGTAATTTCCCGGACCAGTGCCTGAATGTGTGCCGTGTTGCGGTAATTGTCGGCAATATACAATGCCGGATCAGTCCGGCGCAGATGGACCAGTGTGGCGACAGAGGCAGGAATGACAATCTCCGCCAGCACATCCGCTGAGGTGTGTAGGGTCATGTTCGTTACTCGCTGAAGCTCGGGGAATGGAGGGTGCCGTCGTCTGATTTGAGGCGAACGCCGCTGGCGGTGATCTGCTGGACGGTATACGCCGTGCCGGGCAGACGTTGTCCGGTCGCGACTTCCACGACGGTGCCATCGGCCATCTGCAGCCGGCTTTTCAGCCGGTTACCGCTACCGGCGATTTCCAGGACCCGGGGCAGCGTGTCTTTGCGCGTGACCTGTACCACCTGCGTGTCATTCTTCTTAGCGTCGGTTGTCTCACGGATAACCGGCACCGGTGCATCCAGACCGTTACCGTTTTGCTGCCAGCTGATGATGGCTTTTGCCCGGGCGGCCCGGGCTTCATACAACACCGTTTCGGCCTGAATACGTTCCAGTTCGTGAATGGTCCAGGTGCGGGTGGCGGTGGATGAAGGTGTCACCACAGTGCCGGTATTTTCCGGCTCCTGTGCCCGGGCGACGTGGCTGATAAAGAACAGCCCCGCCAGCACAGCCAGAATGGGTTTAATGTGCATACAGTTTTCCTTCCAGGCTGTAGTGCAGCCGGGCGTTGATTAACGTCATTTTGATCCCGCTCAGACGAATGCCGGCGCTGTTAAAGTCCGGGCCAAAGAGGTGACTGGGTGGGATGTCGGTCTGAAGCTCAAAGCTGAAAGTACGCCAGGGTAAATCCACCAGGTTACCGTCAACTATCACACTTTTGGTGTTGTCTTCCTTTAACGTCAGCCCGGCGGCCAGCTGCTGGGCGTAGTTGGTCAGGCGCTGTGTAATTTCGTCGGCGTCTCCCGGGCCATCCTGCCGCTCCTGCAGGTTGACGACCGTCAGGGGGATACGTACACCACCGGAGTCCGCCGCGCCGGGAATATTGAAGAAGGGTTTCAGGCCCGGATAGGTGTCTTCCAGACGGTTCCGGAAGGGGTTCAGTGTGCCGCCTTCCGGACGGCGCCATGCCAGCCGAAGGGACAATCCGTCATCATCCAGACTGCACATTGCCGTCTGGAACAGCCAGCCTGCGAGACTTATCGGGGCATCCCACTTATCACTGCAGGCCCGAATAAAGACATCGGGTAAGGGCTGCTGCTTCCAGGGGGTAGGCGGGTCCTTTTTCACCAGTTTCCGGGCTTCAGCCAGTACCCGGGCGCGGGCTGTGTTCTCCTGCGCCAGACGATAGTCCTGCCAGAGATTGATGCCATACCAGCTGGAGAAGGCGGCCAGCAATACGACCGTCCACAGCACGACCGGTCGACGGGAAGACACCGGTGAAAGACGTGATGACTGACGTACCGCGCAGGCGGCCAGGATGTCATTCAGATTGCCTTCCGGTGACTCGACGCCTGGCAGGAATCCGGAGGGGCTGTATACCGCCCGGACACTGTCGTGACCGTAGTACGCCTGATAACGCTCCACGGCCTGAAGGATTTCGTCACGCGTGCCGGTCACATCCGACAGCAGTGACAGCTCTCCGGCGGAGGTGGCCACAAAATAGAACACGTCGGCGCCCACAGAGAAAACCGCCCAGCCATCCGGCCCCAGCAGCTCAGTCAGTTGCGGAGCCAGTGCCATCGCCCGGCGTTTTTCCCGGGGGTTCAGGGTGGTCAGGTTAAGACTGGCGGCACCCACCAGTTTTTCACCCTGACCGTTGTGGACCAGATAGTGGTCAGCGCCGACCGCGCGGGCCTGGTGGCGGTGATCCCGCCGGCTCAGACCTTCTGCTGCCAGCCAGTGCAGGCCTGCCACCCAGACCTGCTCACCCACATTAAGGATAAATTGTTGTTTCATGACTCACCCCAGGAGGGTTGGTGTGATGAGAATGACCAGAATGGCATCGTTATTTTCCCCGTTAACGCCCCCGCCTAACCCAAAGAAGCCCGGCGAGCCGACCCCCTGACGGTTGACACTGTTGCTCTCCTGGTTATGTCCGCTGAGCAGAAGCGTCTGCCCGGAACGCAGGATGGTGCTTTGCGCAAAGTTGTGCATTTTGGTTTTGGGCAGCTTCAGGGTCACTTCCCCGACTTTTTCCGGCTGCATATCCGGGTCATCGCTCATGGAAATGGAGTACTGCAGCTCCATCTGGTCGCTTGCCGGCTGGATATATGGCAGCAGGGTCATATTGAAGCCGGTGGAGATGGTGGCTTTCTCGACCGAGGTACTGGAGCCGACGTTTGCCGTGTTTTCCGTGCTGACCTGACTGATGTAGTCCTGCTGGGTGACAACCTGCACCCGAACCGGACTCATATTGGTGGTGGTGCTGGCGCTCTGCGTCACCACGGAGACATTGGCCTGCTGTGCCAGTGCGTGGATAAAGGCGCTGGAGTTGGCGAACTTCCCGTCCAGAATATTAATCCCGCCGGTCATCGCACTGCTGGCCGTCCCGGCCATGGTATTACCCAGCGATAAGCCCACACTTCCGGACTTAAAGACCGCATCCAGGTCGATACCCATCTGGTCCTGACGCTTTTTGGTCACGGAATACACTTTGACGTTCAGGACAACCTGACGGGTCAGTTCGGTATTACGGCCCTCAATAAAGGCCTGCACAGCATTCAGCACACGGGATGTGTCTGTCACCGTCAGTAAACCGGTGGAAATGGACATGCGGCCCGTGCCCGGTGTCAGCATCGACTTCACGGTGTCTTCAATCTCTTTGTAGCGATTGGTGTTCATATCCGTGATGGTGGTCTGGGAACTGTTCCCGTCCGTGGAGGCGCCGTCGTTGCTGCTGCCACCGGAAGAAGAGCCGTAAACTGATCGGGAGGTAAACTGGGTTTTTGAATCCTGGAACCGGATGGGGAAGCTGCGTGTATCCAGATAGAAAATCGCCACACGACCCTGTTCATAACGCCATGACAGACCCAGACGCGTGGTCACGTGGTCAAGCAAGCCTGACAGAGAGCCCTGCCAGTTAATTCCCCGTAGCGTATTGCCGCTGGCCACCATTTTTGGCGGTGCGACTGACCCACCCATCTGGCTCAGTGGGACCATCCCGGAGCCGTCTGGCGCCGGTACCGGAACCGGCAATGGCCCGCTGATTTTTTCAGTGGCCCCTGCCGTCATGCCTGATCCCTGAGCATCCGGGGTGATCACCACGGGGACACGACAGGTCTGGGTAATAAAGGCACTGACATCGGCCAGACTGATTTCACCCGGGCGGGTGAGGGTCACAGCACAACCTGGCAGCGCTTCTTTTGTCATGGCAGCCTGGTTGAGGGGAACGGGATTTATCCACTGAGTGGTCATTTCCTGAACCGGTTTCCCCAGGCTGACGTTCTTCATTTTAATTCTGGCGGTCGTCTGGTCTGTATCGACGGTGTCCATTGACTGATTAATCCGGTCAAACGTGCCACAGCCGGCCAGCCCCAGGATGGCAACAAGCGTTGCGACCCGGGTGGTAAGGTGATGTGTCATGGGCGAGTCTCGAGGGGGCGGGCCCCGTATCAGTTGAGGTAAACGAGATAACCATCCGGAATAAGGTCCGGCACGGCTATCTGCATATCGGTGCCGCTCAGATCAATGAGTCGGCGGGACTTAACACTGCCCAGAAGGGCTGAATGTCGGGAGAGGGTGACCAGCGCGTCTTTCAGCCCGGGTTGGGAAGGCTGATAGACGAATACGCGGCCCTGACGAATGACATGCCGCACACCAGAAGGTGGTGCAGACTCCAGGAGGCTGTCACTGAACGTGCCGTCTGCCATCGGGTGAGCGTAGAGATAACTGTTGATGGCATTCATATAACGCAGCGTCGCGGCAGCCTGTTGTTGCTGTGTATCGGTCTGGTATCGACCGGCATCAGTGGCGTTATCGGGTTGCAGGACACCGGAGGAAAACAGGAGGAAGACCGAGAAGAACGACAGGATCAGGTAACTCATTTCATTCGCCACCTCAGTTCATGGGTTTATCATCGACTTTGAGGACACACTGCGCAGAGTTAGTGCCGGCATACAGCGGTACTGCCGCATTCTGATACAGCGCAAAGACCTGATTGAGGGCATCACGCCATGGACCACTGAACTGCAGCGGCGCATCGATGCGGTAGTTCGTTTCGGTCACCCAGGCAATGCTCCACTTTTTCCCGGGTTGTGCTTCGCAGTCGGTCGTGGCAGCCCAGGTAAACAGGGTGTCCTTGAGCGTGCTGCCTGTTTCTGCCCGCCAGACCCGGGGGACTGGCCTGACCGGCTCAGGCGCTTTCACCGGCGTGAAGACTGTCGCTCCCCCCGCCTGTGTTGCAGGCGGTGTGGAGGTCGGGGCGGCAGGGCCCGTTAACAGTTTGCTTTGTGGTGCGGCCATTGTGGTTGCCGGCGACGTCGCTGTTGTGGCTCCCCCGGTCACATCCGCCTTATCGTCCCGGTCCACAGTGACTTGCCGGGATGCCCAGTAAATATTGATCTGCAGCAGCTGCTCGCGCGCCAGCTTCTCCAGCACAAATGGCCACTGGTCACCGTTGTTCCAGGATACCCGGGATAAGGCGCCGGTTTTCAGGCGGGATGACAATACGGTATTCCAGCCAGCGGGTACGATGGCCACCAGAGCCTGATCCAGCCGTATTTGCGCGCCGGGTCTTGCGACAAGTACCGGCAGGGCATCAGGTGTGCCGGTATAGCGCACGTGCTGAAGTCCCGGCATCAGGCGTGGACTCGGGGGAAGTGGGATCGACGTGCCGGCGACCGGTTCAGGTGCTTTTGCTGCGGTGGCCCGCATCGTAACGGGTTGAGTGGGCGATGGGGTCGGGCGCCTGACCGGAGAGAAGTTCAGCCCACTGGCCAGCGCCAGGTTTTCCTGCTCAACTTTGACGATCAGGAGCTGGGCGGCCATCAGGTTGTCCACATAAGTCTGCGCTTCCGGCAGTGTACTGACATGTCCCTGCTGGCAGCCGGTAAGCAAAAGTGGCAGCAGGACCGCACGTTTCATGGTGCCCTCCGGCTTTTGGTCGCATTCATCTGGATCCTGTCGGCCAGAACGCGGATTTCGAACTGCCTGTCCAGCAGGCAGTCGGCCAGTGCATTCACCAGGGCGTGAACGGTCACCGGGCGAGATTGCTGATAACCGATATCCACGGCTAATTTTTCCAGGCCCTCCGTGCGCGCAGGGTTAAAGTGCACGGTGTGATGGCGTGCAATTTTATTTGTCATGGGAACTCGCATGTAAAAAGAGCCGCCCGCAGGCAGCTCAGGATAAGAATATGTCAGCACAACCCGGAGAGTGACCAGACTGTGCGGGGGGGCAGTGGTTGGCAGTTAATGCCGGGGATTTAAAGCAGGTTGTGGGGATGTCTGCCCCACAGCGGTAAATGCGGACTACCGGTTGCCGGGATGATCCGTATGGTCGTGGAATGATTTCGTCAGTGCCAGGAACATAGCCGTGCGCTGCATTTCATTATCCGTACTGACTATCCGGGTGATTTTATCGTACAGCACACTCTGAAGCGGGGAAGGGTTACTCATGCGCTGTTTACGTTTGCGCGGGGGCCGGTAAGGGCGCTGAGCGGCTTTCTCCTGCTTCGCGGCTTTAGGGACGACATCACGCTCATCTGCGCAGGCCGGGAGTGCCATCAGTGTTTCCATAACAGAAGCGGGTAACGGCTTAATTTCCTGACCATAACGAACAAACTTACTCACCGCGCTGCATTCTTCTTCGATGCGTGACGGGTGGATCACTTCCGGGTCAAGATAGGCAAACAGATATCCCCTGAAAAGGGGTTCAATGAAAGGTCTGACGCTGCTGCAGTCTGTCCGGGGACGCCAGGTTCTTAGCATGGGGCAGAAAACGGTGATGTTTTTCAGACTCAGGCTGAGCTGAGCCCTGTACAGTTTTTCTTTCCCGGGTTCATAACAAACGAGATACCACGCTTCCATGGCGATTGTCCTGCGAAATATAAGGTGAGAGGTAAATTTTAGGCGAGCTCTAGAATTTTTTGACCGTGGAGTGACTGGTCAAAAATCAAATGTTCATCCTGAACTTGCTTCACTGAAGTTTGTGCCCGGCGTTTGGTATGGACGAGGTGTACTCACTCGGTCCCCCAGGGCACAAAACTCAGTGAAGCCAGAACGGCCGGCGAGCCATTCCTTTTTTGGCGACGGAGAATAGATTCTCCGTTTATCAAATCCTGATTTTGTGGTGCTTCTGATGGTTAATAATTAACCTGACTCTGTTCGTGCTGTCCAAGCTGACGAATTCTGGTTAGCAGAATAGACCAGGGTAATTACTGATGGCAGCACACAAAACTGGGTAGATATTTAATGGACGTGTTTATATCCCGAAATGTGTTTGTTTGTAAATACTTGTTTAGCAATCCTCAAACACTCACCCTGTGGATAACTCTGTTTTAAACCAGCACAAAAGGCCACCCTGAGATACGAGAACGATCAATTATGCTGGCTCTGGAGGGGCACGCAGAATATCGATCTGTTTGTCTGTTCGTTTTATAACCAACAGAAAAGGTAGAATAATATGATTTTTGTTCAGGTTTCGTGGGAACAAAAATGATTTTTTACATTCACCATTATTCGTATATTGACCTGTTTTCTTTGAATATTTCGGTTGAAAGAAGAATATATCCTCAATTAATGGGTAATTTGACTTAGGGGCAAGCAAGGCCAGCAACATGGATATTCACACAGGGGAAAAATCGGGTATCATACGAAAAATGTTAACAACGCTGACCAGCGCAACAACGGCGAACTGTTGTCGGTCAGATCCTGTTACGGAGTGGTTTTCCTTGCCCGTATCGGGAGTCAGTACCAGATGACTGATCGTTGTACCGAATTTATGGGTGGGCCACGCCAGAAAGTGGCAGGGAACTGGTTCTGAGGATTTACCGGAGCCAGAAAAGCAAAAACCCCGATAATCTTCTTCAACTTTGGCGGGCTGATTAGATTAACGGGGTCTTACTAAAACTGCACAGAAGCTGTTGCTCTGTGCGGGGAGTATAGATTCATGCCAAGAGAAATTCAATACCTCCTGTGCGTACTCCTTCCGCGCAACATAAGCGCGGAAAGGTTTGTCTGAACAACCTTTACATAATCATAAATTCCATCCTGATATCGAAGATCCGGACTGTTTCTGGCAAGGGTTAAGCGATCGCTGTGAAGAAGCCTTTCTGGTTGAACCCGTCAGGAAAAAATCCCTGCGCCGGCGTGGTGAACACTCTACTAAAGCCAAATGTGCCCGACCTGAATGGTTCCGACCGGCTCGTTATAAAGTCCTCGGTGGCCAGCTTGGCCATGCTTATCACCGCCTGGTGATGAAAGATCCGCAGACTGGACAGCCCCGCTTACGGATGCACATGTCCCGCCATCCATTGTATGTCCGTGAACGCGAACGTGCCGGTCGCAAATATGCCTTTCGCCCTGAGAAACAGCATCTGCTGGATGCACTCTGGCCAGCACTGGTGAGCTTCTGCGATGCCGGCAAACATTCTGTAGGGATGTGTGTGTCACGTCTGGCATATGAAATCAGCCCGAAGGATGAAAAAGGTCAGCTGATTGCAGGACAGGAGGTGACAGTGTCGCGCCTGTCCCGGCTTATCGATGAGCAGATCCGCTTTGGCGTACTGGCCATCTCGGAAGAAAAGACCTGGGACCGTGAGTCCCGTACCTGGTTTCCTAAATATGTCTGGATCACCGCGCTGGGCTTCACCATGTTAGGTGTGGATCTTGTGAAACTTGAAGCACAGCAGCAGCAGAAGTTGCGTGAGAGCGAAGAACGCCGCCGTCTGATTGCGGAAGGTGTGATGAGTGAGCATGATGAGCTGTCGCCTCATACCGCGCGTCAGCGCTGGGCTGCGCAGAAACGTGCCGAAGCACTGAAGTTTCGACGCCAGCGCGGGGCGGATCGCAAACGGGCTAATCGTCTGGCCAGATTGCCCCGAGACAGCCAGGTTTATGAAATGTCACAGTTCGTGCTGAAGACGATGGCACCAGATGAGGCCTACTGGTGTACGCCGCAACGCCTGGAGCAGCTGGCCATCCAGCGGTTGTATCAGCTTGAACTGGCATTACTTCCGCCACACTAACATCTGAATTACCGGCAAGAATGCAGCCAGCCCCACCGGGGCGTTTTGTGCTGCCAGTCATCTGCCCGCTTCTCTATTTTTTCCCTTTTCTGAGCTGTTTACGGCCACAACAAGAAGCACTACCTCACGGGAGGTGCATTCTGACGATGTGTTATCTCTGTTATCCCCAAAAATCCGCAAACGAATAACGGGAGAAACCTGCAAGCCGATAAAATGAAAGCTGCAAAATAGTCTTACACCCCCCTCTTTTTCCTTTGCCCTTGAACCACCGGGCAAACAACCTGCTGTCTCTGAAAATTCTGTGAACAGTGGGGATAATGCCTTCGCTTACAGTGCCCGTATGGCCACGTCGCTCAGAAAGGGCAGATATAGCTCCCACCATAAATGGCGGGCCCCAGTACTCACAATAAAATTTAGTTACAACACACATAGATACATCCAACGTCAAAACCCCGACATTTGTCACATCTCACTCCGACCCACCACTGAAAAGCGCCGCCGCCCCGGGCGAAGCCCGGGATGATGTCGCTTTTAACGATGAATGTTGTAACTAGAGCATGGCGTCGCTGCAGGAAGTTTTACTGTCAGTTTTGAGTACACGCTCGTAGCTCGCTTCGCATCGCACGCGGAGATACGCCCCGACGGCGGTTACACCTTGTCGTGACCACTCCGACCGCGCACATTTCCTTCTGACATCGTTTGAATGCTGGTTATTGCTTAACAGGGAGGGGCTTGGACTGGTTGAACTTGCCAAACCTGAACCGGCTTTGCCGGTCTAACGGCGCCACTCATCAACAGGTTATCTCTTTAACCGCCTTTGGCGCCTCCATGCGCCCAAGGCGCATACAGGGAGTCAGCTTATCAGTTCATGTTCTTACTGTCAGCGAGGGTAAATACGATTGAATATCATCAGGATAATAATAGAAATACACTACGGTTCTGGCGGTCTTCTCACATAACTAGTAACGCTGAAAAGTGTAAGGACTAAAACTACAAATGGAAAATGCTAATGAGTGATGAACCGGGAAGAGGGGAGTTTGAAGATTGGTCGGAAGGTGGCAGACCTTCTGTCTGGAGTAAAATATCAGGCCAGTTTCGCGAGAAATTTCTGCACCGTATGGGAAGAGTGGCAAGGCTGGAAAATGCCATCGAATCCGGCTGGCTAGTTCCCTTCCCGTTAGCGCCACCCGCGGACACGTTCTGGATTAGGTCAGTCGTTTGCTGGGAAGACTGGATGGAATCATACTCGTCAACATTTAATTCCCGTCCTTATACACTCGACTACCGCAAGCCAGGCTACGATCGCCGGCTTGAAGAATATCAGCTTGGGATCCCTGAAGTTGAGCACTTGATCCAAAAGGAGGTCATTTCCGATTTTTCATGCGACATCACTGCTATACGGGGTATGGATGAATTTCCGATACTCCGATGCCCTGACTGGGCGGAACCCGTTACGGACGAGCATCTTCAGAAGAAAATGCGTCACGGTAAACTGCGGCTTGCTCGGATGCGGTTCGCTGAATATCCGTAGACTGAACAGCGATTCTTCTGGCTGAATAATGGTGGCTCACATCATTTTGGAACGGGCACTATCAGGCAGCAGTACCGTTAACAGGAAAGCTTCATCGCTATAGTGTAAACATGCACATGATTGCAGCTTTACGTAACAAGTGGCATCTTTTCATTATTTCCAAGCAGGAAGTATTTGGTAGTTTCTTCGATGCCATGAATTCCTTTGAATACCCTTTCGGGAACACAGAATTACCACGCCATTGATTCTCCAACGCATTGAGTATTTCACTACCATGCACAAAACATATATCACTTATTACGTGGCTCTGTTGCCTGACCATTCTGTGTCAGAATCTGGGCCAGAGATGCTGCAAATTTTTCTGTTCCCGTGGCATCCATCTCAGAGATGGTGATACGCAAACCAGCACCAGCATTGTCGAGAACGAAAGCCTCGCCTCCTCTTACTAGCCAACCACGCTGAGCCATCTGCATCACAATGGCTGTACTGTTTTGTGTCAGTGGAACCCAGACGTTAAGACCGTCGTGTACATCAGAAACACTAACGCCATAGCTTTTCAGTGCACTCACCAGCAACTTTCTCTGATCACCATAGCGTTTTCGGGTTACCTGGATTTTTTCCCGGAATTGAGGCGATATGAAATACCCTGCGACCATATCCTGCAGGATATGACTCACCCAGCTGATACCGGCGTTCAATCGTTGACGCAATCGAAGTGATGTTTCTTTATCGCTGGCAACAAAGGCAAGTCGCAAGTCCGGCCCCAAAAACTTCGATGTGGAACGAATGAGTACCCAATTCCGAGTGCTATTCGGAACGATATGATAATAATCTTGGGTTGATAGCACTGAAAAATGGTCATCAATAATAATCAGTACGTGAGGATAATCAGCAAGTAATGTGCGGATCTGATTAGCTCTGTTTGCGCTGAGCCCGAAACCGGTAGGATTATGTGCGCGTGGCGTAATAATCATCGCCAAGGCACCGGCTCTGAGTTGGTGGGACAAAGATTCAATCTGCATACCTTCCACATCTACCGGCACCGCGGCAGCTTCGAACCGATTATGTCGCAATGTACTGATGCTGCTCAGGAAGCAGGGGTCTTCGACGACAACCCGATCTCCGGCAATAAGGTAACTTGCCAGTACTCTTTCCACCGCATCTACCGCCCCGTTTGTGAGATTCAGTTCAAAACAGGAAGGCAGGTCAGGTTGCAACCAATCCAGCGCAACAATTTCCAAATCAGGACGAATGACCTGATCGCCATATAAACCCGGTGTACAGCGGATATGCTCTGCCAATTCGCTTAGAGATGGAAGAGCTGTAACTGCAGGATTACCGCTTGCGAGATCTTTCAAGACGATGTCTGAAACACTGCCTTCCATTTCGACAGACGTAGGGGCTTCACGAATAATAGTGCCATTTCTGCCTCTGGACATAACAAAACCAGCATCAATCAGCCGTTTGTATGCCAGTGCTACTGTGTTGCGATTGACTTCGAGTTCGTTCGCAAGTTCTCTGACTGTTGGCAGTAAAGTGCCCGGAAGAAGATCCTGTGAATGTATCTGAGAACGGATCTGGTTGAAAATTTCATTTGCGGTTTTGCCGTTTATCTTCATTGACCTATGACAATTATAAGTTTAACATAGGACAATTCTAGATCAGCAGTATACGTTTGTCCATACACGATGAAACCAACCGATGGCATGTCTGGCGACTTGAAATTGTGATTGAGGAAAAAATGCTGCTGCTGTTCAAATCGACTAGCCGATAGTCGACGTGCGTTTGCTTCCAGAAGATTATTTTTTGCCCACAGGGAGATAATTCGATGATTCCAGGTGTCGCACCTGCTCAGTTACAAATAAACGGCCATGAACGATCCACTGACATTATTTCAATTCAGTCACAGGTCATTTATGGCTGTGTTGGAAACAATATAGCCCTGCCCACGCTCACAAGACATGGCTGGAATGTTCTCGCAGTCCCCACTTTTCTGCTCAGTAATACACCTGATTATTCCAGCTGTTACGGCGGAGAAATCTCTGATGAGTGGTTTAGCGGCTTTCTTCAGGGGATCCACGATCGCGGACAGGATAATCAGTTGCGTGCTGTTATTACGGGTTATCTCGGTAGCACATCTAAAGCTCAGCACCTGGAACGGTGGTTGAGTCGTATAGTCGATGAAAATCAGAATGTGAGAATTGTTGTCGATCCTGTTCTGGGAGATGAGGATACAGGTTTCTACGTCGACCCCAACCTGGTCGATATATATCGTGAATACTTGCTTCCTCTGGCGACAGGTCTTACACCGAACCGATTTGAGCTTGGCTGTCTGAGTGGCAAAACTCTGACCAGCGAACGAGATGTTATTTCTGCAGCCCGATCATTTCTCAGCGAGAGGACGCGCTGGGTTGTGGTGACCAGCGCAACCCAATCCGTGTCAGCTGGAACACTTCAGGTCGTCTGTGTCACTGCGGAATCGGAGCATATAGTGGAACACAAATCCTACGCGAAGGCGCCAAAAGGAACAGGTGATTTATTCACTGCTGAGCTGACGAATGCTCTTTTGCGAGGGCTGACTCTGGAACTGGCGACCGAGCAAGCTTGTGAGTTCACCCAACGTTGTGTGTTTGAAGCTCTCATGAAGAGTTCTGGCATCCTAGCCCCTTATATTTTAGATTCTGGAGAACAATCTGCATGAAAACTTACCGTCTTACTTTCAGTCTTCAAGGCAAACTGGTCGGAAACCTTGACTGCAGTGGGATCGCTGGGGAAGAACTAATTAGCAAACTTGAACAAATTGTTCATCAAGAAATGGGGTGGTCAATCACCCGATGGGTTTCAGACGGAGAAAAACGCATCCTTGAGAGTACACCAAAGGGTATCAGACTTATCAGCAGTGAAAAAATCTTCCGCCAGGTTGATAACCAATGTACATTTATGGATACCTGAACCGCATTCAGTCATCTCGCAGGTTAGAAAAAGAAGCCCATCGTAACGTTGAATTGATGTGGTTACTTGAGCGATTAACACCTGATTTTAAAACTATTGCAGACTTCAGAAAAAACAATGGTAAAAGCATCAAAAATGCTTGCCGGACTTTCATTGATCTGTGTCGGCAGATGCAAATGTTCACCGATGTGGTGGTTGCCATTGACGGTAGTAAATTCAAGGCGGTAAACAGCAAATCGAACAACTTCACGCCCCAGAAAACAAAAGGCGACATCGAAAGGGGTGAGCAAAGTATCGCTCTTTACTTGAATAAGCTCGATGAAGCTGACAAGGCTGCGGAGCCCGAAAAAAATGCAGGTTTGACCGCTGCAAAACTGGCATGGCTGCAAAAGCGCTTGAAAGAACTCAAGCAAATCCAGCAGGCCGTTGTGCAGCACCCTGATAAGCAGCTGTCACTGACAGATCCTGATTCCCGGCTAATGAAGATAAACAATGTTAACCGCCAGGTTAGCTATAACGATCAGACTGCCGTTGATTCTAAATATCACCTGATTGTTGCGCATGAAGTAACGAATACACCAGACCGTGGGCAGCTAACAGCGGTGACAAAATTAGCGCAAGACGCTGTTGGCAAAGCGGATATTACCGTACTGGCTGATAAAGTTACTATAGCTGGGGTGATATTAAAGCAACGCAGGACTTAGGTGCCGTAGCCTTAGTACCAAAAAGCGATAGCTCTGGCGCTGACCGCAAAGGTCTTTTCAATCGTTCAAGTATGACTTGGAAAAAGATATTTATATTTGTCCGATGGGTAGCGAGCTTCAGAACAGATTTACGGTGGTTGAGGATGGTTTAGAGCAGCAAATGAACTTTAACAATATTGCTTGTCGCGATTGCAGTCAGCGGTCAAGGTGCATCACATCAAAACGCGATCCGAGACGTATAAGGCGCTGGGTTCATGAAGCAGAAATGGAAGACATGCAAGCCAGGCTTAACGCATCACCACAAACAGCTGTCGTGCGAAATCAAACGATAGAGCATCCGTTCGGGGCAATTAAAATGTGGATGGGAGCGACTCACTTCCTGACGCAACGGTTTAAAAACGTCAGCACAGAAATCAGTCTGCTTGTGCTAGCTTATAACCTGAAAAGGATGATGTCCATCTGGGGTACCGAAGGATTGACCATTAAGCTGCGAGAATAATGTAACTAGCAGGAGTGGCCGTTCTAACCCCTAATAACAAGCCATTAGCACTCCATATCAAGCCGCAAAAGCCTCGTTCTGCCTCTACATACAAATCACAGCGAATACAGTCAATATCAGGAATATCTTGCATCCCTGACTGAGAATAGTACTCAGATACTGCAAAAACCGTGTTTTTACACAGCCTGGGCACTTAGCGGACGTTGAAATAGTTGAAAAGCTATCCAAGGTCACTGGTGCTCAGTCTGTCAGACAGTTCTCTGGCGCGCGAAGCCATCATTAAAGAACTGATTAACCCACTGAAATATATCACGCAATTTGCTAATCGTTTGATTATGGATGTGGACGAGAACAAACTGCCATAACTACATGCAACAAATCTTGCTGGATACCTTTGCCATGCTGTAGGTGGCAGTGCCGGTAAAACTTATTCATGTGATTAAAAGATAAGCCGGATGGCATTCGTTACCGCGTCCACACTGGCTTAAATCGGCGACCAGTGGGTCAGAAGCGGAGTGGCTCTCTGCATCCCGAGAGCCTGGGGACCAATAATTTCTGATTCATTAAAAATATGTTGAAGCCGAGGTTAGACCACTTCAATTCGCCACTCTTTGATTGTCTTCGTGGTCTTTTGCATCGCTTTCATTGACGCGCCCGGCATGCACTTCTGGTACAGCTCACCTTTATAGTTCTTCAGGGTCCGCACTTTGAAGTCATACCCCAGAAAGGTAAAACTCTTCGCGACATTTTGCCTTTCAAACGTGTCAATATAGGCGATATTCGATTTCTCTTCATTGATCGTCAGCCCCACTTCGGCAAACCGTTTCGCTAGTCTGTCTTTCAGACTTATAGCATCACTCATCCTTGAGCAGTGGACCACAATATCATCAGCGTACCTTTCAAACGGTAGACCTCGATATTCTCTCCCCATCCTTTGGTCGAACGCATAGTGCAGAAACAGATTAGTCAACAGGGGCGAGACTACGCCCCCCTGCGGTGTTCCTCGCTCTTGGAGCTCTAAAATTTCCCCCTGACAACGTTGCATCAGCGCTTCCAGCCAGCGACGGCAGTATAAAATGACCCACTTCGGCATCTGATGATGCTCCAAAGCTTTGGTCACCAGGTAATGCCGTACATGGTCGAAAAATGCGCTGATATCCACTTCCAGTATCCAACTGTATCGTTGGCACCGAATGGCACATTGTTGCAGAGCATCATGAGCTGACTTTCCTGGCCGATAACCATAGGAATCGACATGGAAAAGCGGATCGAGTTTTGCTTCCATAAAGCGTTTTATCGCGCCTTGAGCAATACGATCAGCCACTGTGGGGATCCCAAGGATACGTTCTTTACCGTTATCTTTGGAGATCCGTTTTTCCAGCACTGGAGGTGGGAAATACGTTTCAGGGCTTCCTCTGTCAGGGCTGACGGGGTGCGGACGTGCACATCGTGGATTTTACGGCGGGCATGAGCCCAGCACGCGGCTTCCGTTATCCGGCCATCGCGGTACAGCCCGTTGAACCCGGCGTATGCATCCGCCTGAAGCACTCCGTTGAAGCCCGCGAGATGGGTCTGCGGGTGGAGTCCTTTTCTGTCCGGGCTATAGACGAACCACACGGCCGGTACCAGTGCTGACCCGGCGTTGCGGTCATCACGAACGTATGTCCACAACCGCCCGGTCTTCGTCTTCTTATTACCCGGCAACAGTACCTGCACCGGGGTATCATCGGCATGGAGTTTGCCGTCGGTCAGGACATAGCCCTGAAGCGCCTCCACCAGCGGTGACAACAGCCGGCAGCATGCATCCACCCAGTCCGACAGCAGTGAACGGCTCAGTTCCACACCCTGGCGGCTGTATATTTCTGACTGGTGGTGCAGCGGAGCATGCTCTGCATACTTTGAGGTCAGCACTCGAGCCAGCAGCCCCGGCCCAGCGATACCCCGCTCGATGGGGCGTGAAGGCGCGGCGGCCTGCACGATGGCGTCGAATTTTGTGCAGGCATGTTTTTCCCGCACGGTCCGGATAACCCGGAAGGCGCTGCGCATCAGCTCCAGTTGTTCGGCGGTATCTTCGCCCAGATAGCTCAGCGCACCACCGCACTCCGGGCAGCATGGCTCTGCGGGTAACAACCGCTTTTCATCGCGGGGAAGTGATTCGGGGAACGGTTTACGGGTGCGGGTCTGACGCAGCGGACGCTGCACTGCCGGGTCATCCACCCGGCCGGTCAGCGCATCGCTTTCCTTCTGCATCCGGTTCAGGTCTGCTTCCATCTGTGCGATACGTCGGGAGACCTTTTCGGAACGGCTGCCAAAATTCATCCGGCGAAGCTTATCCAGCTGCGCGTGCAGATAGTCCATTTCGCGTCCCCGGTCGGCCAGCTTTTCCAGCAAGGCACTGTTCAGCGCTTCCTGTTCGGCAAGGCGCTGTTTCAGCAGAAGAATATCGTCAGAAGAGGTGTCGTTCATAAGCCCGCATTTTGCCAGGCTTATTCTGCAACAACCAGGATAAAGAGGCCTACAGCATGGTCAGGGAGGCCAGCAACCGCCTCGGCTGTCGCCAGCCGATGCCTTCCAACAACATTGCCAGCTGCGCCGGTGTCAGGAACACTTTGCCATCGCGGGCTGACGGCCAGGCGCAGCCCGTCTCCGGTAGACCACAGCAGTTTGACCTGACTGCCACTGCGGCCCCGGAAGATGAAGACGTGGCCGGACATCGGATCGTCTTTCAGCGCCGTCAGCCAGCCCGTTGAAGCCGTTGCGCATGTCGGTGATGCCGGCAACCAGCCAGATTCTGGTACCTGAAGGTAACGGGATCATCGCTTCAGTTCCTGTATCAGCAGAGTCAGGAGCTTTTCGCTGACGGTGCCGTTGAGGCGAAGCGTCCCGTGCCGAAACGTTACTTCACAGCTGATACTAAGAGCCTCCGGGCCCTCAGCGGTTAGTTCTGGCTGTACGGAGGAGGCATCGAGAGTCACAGGGAGTAGCTGAGGACTCTCAGAGGAAGGTAATAGCAGCTTTCCCTCGCGCCATTGTTGGCGCTATTTGAACAACAGATTGGCGTTAATGCCATTTTCGGGCGCCAGTTTTGAGATGGAGATACCGGGTTCGCAGGAGGCCGCAACAAGCTGCAGCTTAAACTCAGGAGAATAATTAGGATTCTGGTTCCGGGATCGTTAGCTTAGAGCTCCGTCTAATTTAGAAAGAGCTCTAATGATGGAAAATATGACCGACTGGCGTACCGAAGCCCGCAACATCCACTCTAACGACTTTAAACTGCATGTTGTCGGTCTGGCATCCCAACCCGGAGCCAACGTGGCTCAAATAGCCCGCGAGACCGGAGTTGCCCATAATCTGGTCTTTAAATGGCTACGCCTCTGGCAGAAAGAAGGCCGCATATCACGCCGTCTCCCCGCAACGATCGCACCCACTTCATCACCGGTGCTACTGCCTGTTGAGGTGATATCTGACCCTACACAATCAGATGAGCAAAGCACCACAACCTGTCACTCTCCTTCGCTGAACGCTACCTCCTGCCACGTGGAGTTCAGTCAGGGTAAAATGACACTGGATAACCCATTACCCGAACTGCTGGCGGTGTTGATCCGCGAGCTGACCGGGAGAGTGCGATGATACCTCTCCCGTCAGGCACCCGTATCTGGCTGGTTGCTGGCGTCACCGATATGCTTAAGTCCTTCAATGGTCTGGGCGAGCTGGTACAGCATGCACTTGATGAAAATCCGTTCTCCGGTCACCTGTTTATCTTCCGTGGCCCCAAAGGCGATACAGTGAAGATACTCTGGACAGATGCGGATGGCCTGTGCCTGTTTACCAAACGTCTGGAAGAAGGCCAGTTCATCTGGCCTGCTGTACGCGAAGGTAAAATCGCGATCACCCGCACACAACTCGGCATACTCCTCGATAAGCTGGACTGGCGTCAGCCAAAAACAGCACGCTTTAACTCACTGACAATGTTGTAAAAAGAGCATGACCGCATTATAAATGGGGTCCTGAGTCAGGACTATCTCGCCCGTATAGCAGAACTGGAAGCCAAACTCAGCCTCGTTGCAGAGACTGAGTCGCTCCTGCGCTCTGCGCTGGCCCGTTCTGAAAAGCTACACCGGCAGGTTGAAGAAACCGAAGCCCTGCTGAAGCAGCAAAGCGATCGTTACAACGGCCGGGATAACGATCCGCAGGTTCCGCGTCAGCTTCGCCAGTCCCGCCACCGTCGCCCGCTTCCTGAACATCTTCCCCGCGAGATATACCGGCTGGAGCCGGTAGAAGCCTGCTGCCCTGAGTGCGGCAGCAATATGGCATACCTCAGCGAAGTCAGCGCGGAACAGCTGGAAGTGGTCTCCAGCACCCTGAAAGTAATCCGCACGGTCAGAGTGAAAAAGGTCTGTACCCGATGTGACCGCATCGTTGAAGCGCCTGCGCCTGCGCCATCACGTCCCATCGTTCGGGGTATCGCCAGTGCGAAATCTTTGCCCGTCAGGGTGTGGATCTGAGTCGTGCGCTGCTCTCCAGCTGGGTGGATGCCTGTTGCCGGTTAATGGCACCGCTGGATGATGCGCTGTGCCGTTACGTGATGGACAGTCGCAAACTGCATACGGATGATACCCCAGTACCGGTGCAGGCACCGGGCAGAAAGAAGACGAAAACCGGGCGCATCTGGACGTATGTATGTGACAACAGAAGTGCAGGCTCCTCAGATCCGCCAGCAGCGTGGTTCGCCTTCTCTCCGGACAGGCAGGGGAAACATCCTCAGCAGCATCTTCGACATTATCATGGTGTGCTGCAGGCGGATGCCTTCGCAGGTTATCCAGGCAGTCCCGGAGCAAACCACTGCTGGCTTCCCTGCATGAGTGGTTGGTGGAGAAAAGCGCGACACTGTCAAAAAAATCCCGGCTGGGCGAGGCGTTCGCTTATGCGCTAAACCAGTGGGAAGCGCTGTGTTATTACGCGGATGACGGACTGGCAGAGCCTGACAATAATGCAGCGGAACGAGCGCTGAGGGCGGTATGCCTGGGTAAAAAGAACTACATCTTCTTCGGCAACGATCATGGTGGTGAGCGTGGTGCACTACTGTACGGCCTGATCGGTACATGCAGACTGAATGGCATCGCTCCAGAAGCTTACCTTCGCCATATCCTGAGCGTACTGCCGGAGTGGCCTTGTAATAAAGTGGCAGAACTTCTGCCATGGAACGTGGTTCTCACCGATAAATAGCCGTCAATACGGCGTTCACTTAACGCTTACACTTATTTGGTGGACACCACTTTGTCGGATGAATCAGATTATGACCAGACGGCCCTCGCTGGACGCTTACGCTTATCGTGATATGGCTCCGGAAAAGATGAGGCACACTCCGGAGCTCAGAGGGATCAGTCTTGAAGGTGCATCTTTCTCAGATTCGTTTCAAAGTAATCATTATAAACCCGCTCATTTTGGGGTTTCATTATCAGCTGAATGCCGTTGGGAACGGGCGGGCACGAGGCGCGGTAGGCGAAGATTCCATCTTGGATATACCGGAGCGTTTAACCCAGCGGCACCTCTTCAATCCGCCCAGACACCTTGATATCGGATATTTCCTTCTCAACATACTTTTTTAGCTTCTCACTTATTTTCATACTGCTGCAATTATCCATAAACTGAAGCAGGAAATAACGGATGACCGGCATAGTAAAACCATGTAGATGTTATGGATCAGCCATTCAGGACACCTCTAAATCCTGTTAATGTTAAAACAGTGAACATGAGGTGATGCATGATCGAAACTCGTCGAACTAAGCGCACATTTTCCCCGGAGTTCAAACTCGAAGCTATCGGGCAGGTTATTAAATACCAGCGAGATGTACGGGAAGTCGCGCAGGCGCTCGAACTCAACCCTGACCAGCGCAAATGGATACGGTTGTATAAGCAGGAACTTCAGGGTATTGAGCCCGTTGGCAATGCTATTACACCTGAACAACGGGAAATTCAGCAGCTTAAAGCCCAGATAAAGCGTCTTGAAATGGAAAAAGAAATACTAAAGCAGGCTGCCGTGCTGATGAGCGAAATCCCCGGAAAGCTATCGCGCTAATCACACGGCTGAAAGCAAAATGGCCAGTACGGGTTCTTTGTCATTTATTCGGTGTTCACCGTAGCGTTTATTACGCGCAGATAAAGTATCCCGTTGATGTGCAGAGAATTGAATTACGCAGTCGGGTAAGAGCATTTCATGCGCTCAGTCGTTACGCTGCAGGTAGTCGGGCAATCAGCCAGATGCTGCGCCAGAGTGGCGTTGAGGCAGGCTCGACGGCTGATGCAGGAATGTGGACTGATAAGTTGTCAACCAGTTAAACATCGCTATCGGGTAAACGAAGAGAATAATCCGGCATTGCCAAATTTATTGAATCGGCAGTTTAACCCCGTTGCACCAAACCGTGTCTGGTGCGGCGACATCAGCTTTATTCGCCTGCAGAACAAATGGTGCTATCTCGCGCTTGTCGTTGATTTATATTCACGCCGGATTGTCGGTTCAGCCCTCTCATTAACAGCCGATGCTGATTTGGTGTGCAGGGCTTTGCGTAATGCCCTGGAAACACGACCGCGTGATGGCCGTCTGTTGTTTCGTTCAGATCAAGGGGTTCAATATAAAAGCAATAAATACAGAAAGTTACTCTGGCGTTATGGAGTAATGCAAAGTATGAGTCGCAGAGGGAATTGCCTGGATAATTCACTGATGGAAAGAGTCTTTCGCAGCTTTAAAAGTGAATGGCTTCCCAAAGGTGGTTATGGTGATGTTGGCCATGCAGTGCGCGAAGTAAACCAATGGATGAATGGTTATTACAATGTGTACCGCCCTCATACTAACAATGGTGGTTTATCGCCTTACTTGCATGAAGAAAAGTGGAAACAGGTTATTCCGGTGTCCTGATTTTGTGATCCACAACAAGAAGGGGGCCTCATTCAGCCCTGATTTCACGGCGATGCCGTAAACAAGCATGGCTACCGGTAGCTGAAAGATAAAACACGTGCAGTACTGTGCTGATGTGCTTAAAAACATGAAAACCTATACGGATGCTGGGCTGACCATGCCATTAAATATCCTACGCTAAGGATGTTCATGCACAATGCAGTGTCGACTGTGCGTAATTAGCGGTATTTTCCGGACCCTAACTTAAGACTATTGCACCAGACGTAATCGCCACTAAGATTGATTCTTTGATTACATCAAAATGATTTATAACTGTAGGCGTCGGCATGGTTCGAGCTATCAGATGCCACCGGCTTAATACGAAAACCAATATTGTCAACGATTCGGAAGGGTCTAGATTATCCATGGCGATTAAGCATTACTCTACATTCTAATCCGAAATCCTATTTTTTAGTTAAGAAATGATTAATCTCTGCCCTAAGTTTCCTGATGATTTATTATATTGTGGAGTTAGAAATACATCCTTTGATAGGAAGTTCAAAATTGACATTTTTTAATAAAGATATTTTATCGCATGATATATAAAATCAAGAAGGAAATCAGCCATCATCGGTTTAGCTTGTTCAAAGCTAGATGATGAATTATTTATTACTAATGAATAACAAGAATGAAAAAAGATAAAATCCTCTTAAGACGGCGATGCGTAGTAACAGGCTATGGAGCAATATGCTCACTCGGGAATGATGTAAATCAAATCTGGGATTCTTTAATGAGACAGACTCTTGGCTATAAATATTATGATTTGTCTGAATATAATATTAGTTCAAAGTTTTTTGGAAGAGTTGAGCTGCCACTTATAACGGCGGATCTGACTATGCAACGAACTCAAGCACGTGAGGGTTTAATGGTTCTGCATGCCGCGTCTGAAGCCATTAAACATGCGTTTCCAACAGTACAATTATCCTCCGTCTATCCGAGTGAATCGACAGGCGTTGTAATTGGCTCTGGTTGGGCCGGATCGGATGCCAGTATAGAATGCGGGATTCTTCATAAAAGAAAAAACTCTGCTCTACCATTTAGCAATCTAAAGTCAATGCCTAGTAGTGCAGCCACCGCATGCGCAATTAATTATAACCTCAGAGGTTATCAAAGCACTGTCATGGCGGCTTGTGCCAGCGGGTCAATGGCTATAGGGCAAGCATTTCGAGAAATCCAGCGAGGGACTGTTGATATGATGCTTGCCGGAGGTGTGGAAGCATTACAGCAACCTGCATCTATTTGGAGCATAGATATCTTACAAGCATTATCTAAAGAACAAAGATATCCAGGCCTTGCAAGTTGTCCTTTTAGTGCGAACAGAAGTGGATTTGTTTTATCTGAGGGGGCTGCAGTACTTGTTTTAGAGGAATATGAATCCGCTAAAAGACGGAATGCAGTAATTCTAGGTGAAGTATTAGGATATGGCTATCAGTGTGATGCTGTAAGCTTTATCGGACTGGGTGATTGTGTGCTCTCAAGAGCTCGGAGCATTGATCTTGCGCTTTCTGATTCTGGATTAGACAAGAACCAAATTAGATATATTAATGCGCATGGAACGTCAACGCAAAGTAATGACCTTCATGAAACACGCACAATTAAAAGTGTATTCGGGAAGCAGGCTTATAACATCCCTATTTCCAGTACGAAATCGTATACAGGTCATTTGATTGGAGCAAGTGGTGCGCTGGAAAGCATTTTCTGCCTGAAATCCATGAGTACAGGTATTGTACCCGGCACTATTAACATGACAATCTCGGATCCTTTATGCGACCTGAATTACCTACCCAACAACCATTTAAAGGTATCTCCTGAATATTGTCTGAATCTAAATTCAGGTTTTGGTGGGCATAATAGTGCGTTAATCATTGGAGCCTTACAATGATCGAATTTACTGAGAATGAGATCGAAAACTGGTTAGATTTCAGCGGAGACAATAATCCTATTCATCAAAAAAACAAATTAATTAAAACGAGTGGTGAGAATATAGTCGTACCTGGAATGCTATCAGGTGCTCTACTGAAAGAGGACTTTATAAATCATTATAATTTTTCAAGATTAAATTTATTGTTCCAAAAAAATATCAAGACTAATGAGTCATTATGTCAGCATAATGAAAAAAACAATATATACTTGATTTCTTGTGATGATAATGAATGCAGCATCCATGGGAAAATGGATAACTCCCTTTCACAGTATTCATATGAGCATGATTTAGGCACCACTGTACTGGATTATAGTGAATTCAGACTCAAAACATCTCTCCCCAAAATGTTCTCATCCCCATTATTATTCACTGAGGCGATGATGTTTCGTGATTTGCTTCATCTATGTAAATCAGCGTTAATATTGGGAATAAATGGAGAGGAACTTCTTGAAACTGGAAGGCTGGTTCATATGAGTAATACACTGACTATTAATCATAAGAATCAGGCTTTAGAGGATAATATCAGCGTTGAGAACTCTTTATCGGTACGTCCATCATCGTTCAACGGTTGGGATGGGTTCATCTTCTGTCAGGCCAGAAGCAGACGTGGAAATATAACATCTTCACATATGTTCGGAGTATTAAATGGGAAAATTAGAGCGGGGTCTTGTTGATCTTTTATTATCTTTCATCCGAAGGGTTAAAGAAGGAAAGTTAAAGCCGGATGAAATTACACAAGATAAAACATTTACAGAACTGCTGATTGATAGCATGGATTTTATAGAATTACAAATTATATTAAAGGATAATTATGGCATAGATCTCTTTCAAAAAGTCCCCCCAAAAATAATGCAAATGACACCACTGAGCCTTGCAAATCACCTTGCAGGATGAACAACACAGTTGAAAAGTAATTGTATAACTAATTGAGTGACTATTTACATGACAAGATTAAGCACTAAACAAAATGAGACCCTATTTAAAAATGAACATAGTATTAATTGGATGGGTAGTGTGGTAACCATGAGTCAATTTCATGACTACATTCCATTCATCTTTAATGGGAGAAAATATATTATGGAACTTCTCTACCCTTCAAATAATGCAGGTGATAACTCGTACAGTGACAATCACTTAAACTTTGGGACGGAGCAATCTATTACCTTTGGAAAGAGCTATCGAGTTATCAAGGTCTTCACTGTATGTGATAATAATGAATTGAAAGTTATGCCTCTAATTGATATTGGAACAATTTCTGCATTTAGCAAGGCTCTATACAATCTTGTTTTGACATATGTTAATGACAACAGAAATATTAAACACTTCTTTTATGAGACTTCTCCTGAGCTTGCCCGTTTGGTAAAGGATAAAGTCAGTTCATTTACGCAGGACACTAGTTATTTTATGAAGTTTCACGATGATATCAGCATCCCATTTTATGGTTTTTCATTAATTAGTAAGTTATAAATCTGAGGAAAGAGAATGAGTACCACAATTAAAACCTTCAAGTTCAATCCAGTCGATATTAATGGGCACGATTTACAAGGTTCTGCACAATTATATGCTAATGGACTTCACCAGGTGAAATTACGGGTATCACTTGAAAAACAGGTTGACGGGGCCAGCACACCATTGACTCAAGAAGAATTAAACAGCCTGCAAATTGTGAACAAAAATCAGAATGTAATGATCACTGGTTGGTCAAGTTCAAGTGAGTACAATGGGTATACGTTTGGTCTTTGTGGTTTGAATAATACGGAAGGTACGAGTGTAAATCCAACAAATCAGACACTCGAGGACACCCAGGATTTGTATTTCTATCTAAGTACTACTGATGCAACTCTTGAACCTCAGGATTTTGAAGCTAGCATTAATGTTAATGGCGTCTTATACCGGAGCGGCAACTCAACATATAACTATAGTTATGTGACTATCAAACCCACGATGCCATATTTCATTTATTCTGACGAGTTAGAGCGTCAAGAAGACATGATCTTACATAATGAAATAGGCAAAGATCAATATGAAAACTTGACTGTTGTCTACTGGACTTTGCCAAACTCCCTATCAATTAAATCTTATATTTTCCCTGATTACATAGGCAATAGTGTTGTCAATATTGGAACCTCTAAAGCGGGGGCTGATCCCAGTGACTGGGCTTGTGCATTAATGCATGGTTATACAGAATTTCTTTACGCTGGTCTAGGGGTTAGTAACTCCGTAGATTTTGGGGACACCGTTATTATCCAAGATGGTGAATCTATTATCAGGGGAACTTATGCTAACACAGACGGACATTATCTTGATAGTCCATCTCCTGATTCTCCATGTGACTTGGTCATAATCGACGAATATGGTTGTACGTCAAATTTTGTCATTTATTCAGTAGATAACGCTTCGGACATTGATATCAGAGATAACAACTAATTCATTCAACCCTCTTCCCTGCGTGTCGAGGGTTTCAACTTATATGGTAATACTATGCACTCTAATGCTTTTAATTTCACATCTTTTCTTCAAGGCGGCGTTGATCTGCGGACTGGCCAATATGGTATTTCCTTGCCACTTGTAGAATTACATTGTGTTTTAGACAATGACTTATCTAGATCTATTAGTCTTTCTTTTTCAATGATGAATAAATATGACTCCGGTTATGGTATGGGATGGGGGTTGACCGGATTAAGTCAATATATTGATGTTTTAGTTAATCCACAGTCTCCAACATTAACATTATCTACAGGAGAAACATATCAGGTCAATGAGACAGACAGCCAATTACAGTTAACGGATAGAAAACTTAACGACGTTTTTGCTCAAAGGATTGATGACAGAACAGTATGTATTATCTATAAGAGTGGCATTATTGAGACCTTAACACGCATATCCGACGGTGATCCCTTCCAGCTAACACGTATTCAGTATGAAAATGGTCAGTACTTTGATATCAATTACCAAAGTTTTGGATCTAAAACACTCCCGGAGTCGATTACTGATAGTGAGAGTGTTAAGAGGATCCGGTTTGTGAGCTTAAATAGTGATGGTGTAATCAGTAAAATTTTTGTTCATACGGCTAACAATGATGAACTTGAATACGATCTAACTGACCGCCTTGGCGATAATCTTTGCTCACTCGCGTTAGCATACGATCAGAAAGAACCTCCTCTAGTAACCAGATTTTCATATGAGACAGATTTCCTTGCTATCAGTACTGTCGAGAACCCAATGGGAGGCAAGGTTCTTGTCAGTTACCTTCCAGAGGGGCATCTCGTTGGGGCGCTGTCATCAACAGGATACCTGCCTTATGTAACGCGCTATGAACTTCTGCCAGGAAACGATGGAGAAAGAACTGCATTCTCATACCAATACTCTTCGGATACAAATTTTTCAGGTTACCCTTTCAATTATGGTGACCCAAGTGAAAGTGAAGACAATTTACATTATTGCGAGGGTGAATATAATTATTGGGGGAAGGAAATACTGGAAACCCCTGAAGGAACTAGTATAAACACTCGCACAACAACTTATAATCGTTTTCACTTAACTATTTCGGAAGTATTCTTAGAAGGTGAATGCTCGTTAACTCATAATAGCACTTATAATGAAGTATCTGGGGACTACTATGCGCAGCCTGCAAATCTCGAGATCCCTAGATCTGTTGAGACGATTTATGAGAAGAATGATGCCTGCCGTTCCGAACTCAATATAACTGAGAGTGATGAATATGGTAATGAAACCTACTCTATTGATGCTACAGGGATTGAAACCTTCACAACTTATTATGAATCTGATGGAGAAGAGAACTGCCCGGCAGACCCTTTCGGACAATTTGTTCGTTATATAAAACAGACGGTGCAACGCACTTCTGATGAAATTTGTCGAGATAAAATAACGAATTATAAATACCAAGCTATACCAGTAAATACAAAATTCAGTAAATTAGTTGTACAATCCGAGTCGAATTTCAACGATAATTTGATTACTGCGACAAGTTATTACGAAGATGCCGATTCCGTACTAAATGGTCAACTGGCTTGCAAAATTGATAAATATGTATACGAGGCGAATGAAGGCAAGACAAAAAGGACTGATTACACCTATTCGCTTTCGGCAGGGATTATTACTTGCTCAATACAGCTTACGGGACATGATTCAACTCAATCAACAAATGCTATAACTACGTCTTTATATAATGGATGCCAGTGGAGTATCACTGATAATGATGGTATTACGGCATCTTATGGTTACGATAATCTCGGTCGCCAGAACCGGGAGATCTCTGCAGCGGGTTCAGAATACGAAATTATTCAGGAATATTGCTATACTTTCCCTTACCCAGATCATCCCTATTATTCGAAAACTATGATCAACGAATGGGGTATTGCCCAACGTACATCTTTTGATGGATTTGGCAAAGAGCTCTTTATTGAATCACAAGATGATGATGGTACCTTCATTGATGCGACTTCTTACGATGGGACTTATCAAAAAGTTTCATCAAAAAGCTACGATTTTCGCGGACGGCTAGTTGAAGAAATTGATTTTGACTATAGTGGTGGGATTAATGTTGTAACTCAAACGAGAACCTACCTTTATGATGATTGGGGTGAAAAATGTGAAACTCATTATAATGATGGTGTGGTCGAAAAAACAATAATCGATCCTATTTTAATGACAAAAACTGAAGGCAAATGTGACGCTGATGGAAATTCTTTATCAGTTACCCGCAACACTTTCAACAATTTCAAAAAACCTAGCTTTATAGATATCTTGAAAGAGGACCAACAGACTATCTATGCCCGTACAAATGTGAAATTTGATGGGTTTGGACGTCCGATTTCGCTACTTAATCCTGCAGGATTTGAAGTGAAGGTTGAAGGGTATGACTCCTTCGACCGGCCTTTAAAGCTTACATATTTTGATGGAACTTGTTACTCATTATCTTATTGTGATTCGAGTTCAGAAAATTTAGTTACCTCTATCGAAGCGCTCATTGATGGTAAAAATGTGATGCTTGGTGAGCGGCAATTTGATGGCCTGGAGCGTGAAAAATTCCGTTGCGTCAGCAGTGTGCAACGTCAGATTAATTATCAGTCAGGTTCAATATATCCTTCATCGGTCGTTAATGGTAGGAATCAGCAGATTAACTTTGTGTTTATCCCTGAGATTCATAAAGTTAGCTCGATATCTGTTCCGTGTGAAGATAACTCATCAGAAATGGTGGTTGCTTCGTTCGAATTTAGTAATAACAACAATCCAACAATTCCTGCAGGTGTGAAACTATCTGCCCGAACTCAGACTAATAAATATACCTACCATTATACCGAGACGGGCCGGCCTGTTGAAGTCAACAATGATGTCAATAATTTGCAGAGTGAGAATATTAATCATGATGATTTTACGCTCAATGGAGTTGCTCTTAGTTCTAATATTTATGGAAATCTAATAAGCCAGTCTTTTGATAGTTTTGGGCGTCAGATCAGCACAGATGATGGTGGCACACATGCGACCAATACCTACGATTCATTTGGTCGGATGAACAGCATCACAATATATGAAGATGATTTATTAATCCAACAAACTCTTATTGAGTATGATTTTTACTCGCGCGAATCTGAACGTGAAATTGTTCGTAATGATGGCATCATGGAAATCTGTTATGAATATGATAATTTGAATCGAATTGTGAAACGTACAACATGTTGCGATAATATTGAAAACCTAGTAGAGAACTTCCAGTATGATAGCAGGAATCGAATTTCTGCATATCATATAGAAAATGGTTATCAATCTTCATGTCTTCCAAAAAACGAGAATGGTAAGGAAATTATCGGTCAAATGTTTGAGTATGATAGCCTGAATAGTATCACATGTATTAAGACCTACTTCCCAAGCAACGAAGTTGACGAGGCTACCTTTACATATCATGAACGAAGGTTGGTTAAGATATCACACTCTTTAAACACAGGAGAGAATGCATACCCATCGTATATCAACGTCGACCTCGATGACGATGGTAATATAACCTCGATGTCTGGCCCTGATTTTTCGCGTGAATTTAGATACTCAGCTCTAAACAGAATTGATTCTTGTGATAACTCTAACTATAATTACGATGCTTATGGACGACTAATATCATTGGGAAGTGTTCAACGGCAATATCGGGGTGGTTATATTTGTGGAGATAATGGTGATGACGGCGAATATCATTATATGTTTCACAGTGGGATTCCTGTTTCTGAAAGAGGCGACAGCACCAATTTCTATTCAGTAGATAAATCTGGCTCTGTTGTACAAATAAATAATATTGATAATTCAAACACGGTCCGATATACCCCCTATGGCAATGCAAGTACTCGGTCAGAAATTGGTTTTAACGGCGAAAGGGTTGAGAGTATCAGCGGGGGCTATATTTTAGGTAATGGTGTAAGACTATATCTGCCAGAAATCTCACAATTTACAAGCATGGATTTACTATCACCCTTTTCATCAGGTGGGCTGAATCCATATTGTTATTGTTTAGGAGATCCCATCAATTCATCAGATCCTAGCGGGTATACACCGGATATGGATGTTGTATCGGCAGGATTGGGGGTTTGTGTTAGTTTGGTATCTCTCTTAGCTGCGCCTTTTACCGGCGGTTCTTCTCTTGCTATCGGTACAGCTGTCACTACTGCAGTCCTTGGAACTATCTCTTCTAGCTTGAAATTAGCGAGTGAACTCTCTGATAACAAAACTCAAGCAGCTAAACTTAAGAAGGCCAGTGTTGGATTCAACATTGCTTCCTCTCTGACTAATTTTATGGGTGTAACTGCCGGCATAGGTGAAGAAATCATTGCGAGTTCGACAAAACAATTCACATCCTCACACAAACTCACATTAGGAAAACCTGGGCGTGATAAGGACTCAATTCTGATACCAACAAAAAAAATGCCAGGTTATTCCTCTGATGAGGCGTTAACTCAGCTTGGTTCAGGCCGAAATATTACTCGTAATGATCCGCTTCGTGCAGGGATTAAAATGAAAAGTACGCATAACAGAGATGTAACTAAATATCTTGCCAACCCTCTGTTCAAAACAATTCCCTCTGTAGAATATGAAAAAGTTATTGGCCGCCTTATGTTGAAGACTACACACACTCGTGGCAGTATCAAGGGAGTGAACTCTTACTTCACCTTCAGAAACATCGCTAAAGACAGTTTTTCTTTCGCTAGAACAGGAAGTAATGCTGTTTACTCTGTTGTTGATGGATTAAATGACATTCAGGAAGTCAATGAAGAATGTAATGCTGAACGCGCGAGTAGTTTTTGATTGTCCACTATATTATGCAAATAACACATTTGGTTAATATCAAATAACCCAGAAGGGTAAAAACATTGTATCTGAATATTTTCTTTCATAAATACGGTATGTTTTTACTCTTCATTTTTGAAATGTTCGAACTATAGATCAATTTTAGTTTCATTAAATCTTTGAGATCCCAGCCAAGTGATGGTGTAGTCGGTATTCCCCCAGAGTCATATTTTTCAGTGATTAATGCGGACATTCAGAGTTATGTTCTGACAGCAATCATTCCGTAATTTCCCGCACTTCATTCAGTGTTCTGAACAGGTAGAAATCGAGTATTTCTGTCCGGTATGTCCGGTTAATGCGTTCAATGAATGCATTCTGGGTCGGTTTGCCACAATCCTGCCGATTTCATGAACATCACGCTGGGCTGGCAGATTAAGGTCTATTTCGATCGACAAGGCTTCACGATTAAAATCATCTACGACATTGAACGTTCTAAAACGGCGATCACAAATCAGGGCATCATTCATGCAATCAACTGACCAGTTCTGGTTCAACGCTCCAAGCGAAGCGAGTGGTAATGGATTACGCACGAGCAGACTCTGTTTACCTTTGCGAAGAAAATTCAGTTTCAACAGGCAGTAAATACTATATATCCGTTAGTTGGCCCCAGAAATATCCCTGCCGCCACAGTATCTGGAACAGCTTTGGAAAACCGCCCTGTTCAGGCTCCGACAGGCCTGGCAACGAATGCCGTTATCAGATGCGTCACCAGCTTACGCTTAAAGGCTGGTTTTAAAGATTTTTTCGATGACATCTTTCAGTGCACAACACTCCAGACTCAGGTCAGCAAACATCTGCTTAAGACGTCGATTTTAATCCTCAAGGTCTTTTATCTTTTTAATATCAGACGCGTCCATGCCACCATATTTAGATTTCCAGTTGTAGTATGTGGCTTCAGAGATGCCAGCCTCGCGGCAGACACCTTTCACCGGTCGCCCGGCTTTAACCGACTTAATCACGGTGATGATCTGATGCTCAATAAAACGGGCTTTACGCATAGCAATCTGATCCTACCCACGTAATGTAGACACGGTCCTAAGCGAGATTCAGATTTTCAAATTGTTCCGGGCTGAGTCCGCCACAGGCACTGTGGCGACGCCACCGATTGTAATCACACTCGATATAATTAAACACCGTCGTCCGCATCATTTCCCGGCTGATAAAGCGTTCACCGTGGATACATTCGACTTTCAGTGAGTGGAAGAAGCTTTCTGCACAGGCATTATCGTAACAACAACCCTTTGCACTCATGCTACCGCGCAGGTTATGCCGCTTCAGTAGCGCCTGATAATCCGCTGAGCAGTACTGCCCACCACGGTCGGTGTGAACGATGACATTTTCCGGGCGCTTACGTCGCCACAACGCCATCTGTAGCGCATCGCAGGCCAGCTGTGCCGTCATCCGCGATGACATTGACCAGCCGATAACAGCACGTGACCACAGATCGATGACGACAGCCAGATATAGCCAGCCTTCATCAGTACGTAAGTAGGTGATGTCACCCGACCATTTCTGGTTTGGACCGCTGGCGTAAAAATCCTGCTTCAGCAGGTTCTCCGACACCGGCAGGTCATGCTCGCGGTAACTGACCGGGCTGAACTTCCGTGAAGCTTTCGCCCGAAGCCCCTGACGACGCAGGCTGGCTGCCACGGTTTTCACGCTGAAGCGGTAACCCTGAGCATGCAGTTCATCGGTCAGGCGCGGTGCGCCGTAGCGCTGTTTTGCCCGGTGAAAAGCCTCGTGCACGGCGCTGTCACAACTCAGACGCAACTGCTGGCGTGAGTTTAGCCTCGCACGCCGCTGAGCCCACGCATACCAGCCGCTGCGGGCCACCCGGAGGACGCGACACATGGCTTTGATGCTGAACTCAGCCTGATGTTTTTCAATAAAGACATACTTCATTTCAGGCGCTTCGCGAAGTATGTCGCGGCCTTTTGGAGAATGGCCAGCTCCTCGTCCCGTTCCGCCAGCTGGCGTTTGAGACGAGCATTTTCAGCAGCGAGTTCATTTTCACGCTCAGAGGATGAGAGCTGTTGCTGCTGTTTACTGCGCCAGTTATAAAGTTGCGATTAATACAGGCTGAGTTCACGGACAACAGCAGCCACACCAATGCGTTCAGCAAGCTTAAGAGCTTCCTGGCGGAACTCAGGCGCATGTTGTTTGCTGGTTGACGCTGTTATTGTCATGTGAGTCACCTCTGGTTGAGAGTTTACTCACTTAGTCTCGTGTCCACTATTCGCGGGTAGGATCAATCTCCTTAATGGGCAGGATGAGTATGCCGGAAGATCTCTAAAAGTGAATGGCACGATTATGCAGGATATTTACTCTGAAGCTGGGATACTTACAGTTTGACGCCAAATGAATCAGAACAATTGTTCTAGAAGAACTCTAAAACAGTGGCCAAGTTTTGTTGATCACAATATTAGCAATGACATCATCTATGTATGAAATATTACTTTCCAGATTTTATCAGAAGATACCAATGGATAAGATTAGTCCATAGGGAAAAACGACCGTCAGCGTCATTCTCGGGAAATGGATAACTTCGGCAACGGAAAGCCAGAATATAAAAGATATACTGGCTTTGTCATGAGTCACCTCTGGTTGAGAGTTTGCTCACTTAGTCGCTGCCGGACAGTATCAACATTCTGCAGTCTGATGCGTACGATCGCTACAATGCACTTAACGAGGGTGACGTATACCCGGAGCGGCGTGCATAACGCACACCCGCAGAAAAGCTCATTAAATACAAATAAATCAATTGGGTTACATATACTTTGGATCCAATGAATCGAAATTAATATCTATAACTGTTTTATTATCATCGTTTATAGTGACTGTGACTGGGACTGTTTCTGCGACTAAATCTACAATTTTTACTTGGGCGGTACAATAACCCCCCGTATAATCAGCGATATACCATTCCTTTTCTAGGGTCTCAGCAAAATGGGCTGAACCACCTAATTTGATGCCAATAGAAAGTGTACCGCCGTTCGTACCATATACTTTTAGACTGCAATAAGTAATTCCATCCGCAGGAATATTCTGATTAAAAGAAATCTTGTTATGATAACCAACGTCTAAGGGCTGAACGAAAGCCATACTAGCTGATACCGGTGAAGCAGTAGTATCGTCAGGTGTCACCGTAACATTAACTAACTCAACGACAGAATCCACTAGATTTATAATATTAGGGCCATACGGGCTTAACGTAGTAGCGTAGGTTTTGGTCCCGTCCCCTCCGACAAACTCTGCTTGTCCATCCACCGTCACTTTTACAGATAACAATTCATTACAATATGCAGATATCCTATTACGACCATCAGGGGGGGAGGTATTATCTATAAAATAGACTTTCATGGGGGCATTTGCAGCACTGTCGGCGACCGTCACATCCACCGTTTCACTGCTGCCGGTAATGGCTACCGTCACGGTTGCCATACCGGGTGCATCAACGTCAGTTAATGTGGTGGTGGCCGTGCCGTCGGCGCCTGTCTCCGATGACTGCGGACTCACAGAACCCAACGAACTGCTCCAGCTGACCGTCACGCCGCCGGCTGGCTGACCGTGGCCGTCCACCACGCGGGCCGTAATCACCGAGGCGCTGATGCCGTCATCCGTGATACTGCCCGGGTTCGCCGCCACGGTGCTGATGGTGTCAGACGCGCTGCCGCCGTTCAGGGTCACGGCCCAGGAGCCGTCTCCCTGCAGCTGCGGGTCACTGAATGTCCATCCTTCAGGGAAGCCTCCGTCGTTGATCAACGTGATGCTTCCGCCGGTATACTCCAATATCAGCGTGCCGGTGCCTTCCCAAGCAACCGTGCCGTCTGCAGTGTTATAGTCCCCGTACGCACAGTTGGCGATTACCGAACTGCCCCCGATTTTTGCCACACATCCCAGTAGACCCGGACGCCCCGGCAGGCTCAGGGTGGTAATGGTTGTGGGGCTGGCGCCGACCAGCGCATTGGACGCCACCGCATTCGGGGCTGCTTGGGCTGCATCCACTTCCAACCAGACCACCACCGCCTGCACTGGGTCCAGTCCCAGATAGTTCAGCGGGAACTGATCTGAAGACGGATACAGCAAGGTCAGGTCGCTCTGGGATACAGTCACCATCTCCTCCTGGTGACCCAGATACACTACCGAGGTATCCCCGGTGTTGACCGAGCTGCTAATGAAGACCTGCATAGCTGACATAGCCACGGACTGTTCGTTCCAACTAGTCGTGTTGGCGGCGAGTACGCCTGTGATGCCGTGGCTGACTGATTTTGCCGTACCGGCATAATTTTTTCCGGTGTAAAAAATCAGGCTACTGCCTGTTGAAATTTTGTCGGACATAAGATGTTCCTTACTGAAAGAAGATTAACTGACTAACGGAGCCTGGTCACTGAAAACTAGGGTGCCCTGAATATAGGCACCGGTGTCGGGCAGGGACAGCGTAAAGGCCACACTTTCCGGCACAGTATCCGTGACGTCAAAACCGGCGGCGTGGCTGTCACTGACGTTAACGTAGGCAATAGTGGTCCCTGATATCGGGATGATGGCACTGGTGGAGGCAACAAGCGCCAGTTTGGCCTGAGAGACTTCCGAGATGGCGGATGTTTGCAGGTACACACTGCAGATACAGATGCCGTTAGCCACCGCCCCAGTCGAAGTTCCGTAAAGCTGCAGGTCACCTGGGCCGGTCAACCAGTTGGTAAAAGTCATGCTCTTTGAGGCGCTGATCGCCGGGTCACTGATAACATAGGCGCTGATCAGCACGTTGCCGGTAGCAAAACTGTACACCTGAGCCGATACTGTCCCGGCATCATCAAGACGCAATAGCAATGTCTGCACGCCGTCGGGATTAAACCAAGCGTCAGAGCCCCCCGGCAGAGACAGCTCGACATCTGCCCCGGCCGGTCCGCTAAGAAAGACCGAGTTCAGGGGGCGAACCATGACCAGCGGATCAAACACAGGGGCACCGGTGGTACAGCTCATCAGCAGCGAAGATGCGCTGTCCATCATTACACTGACATCCATCACATCGGATGCGGCGATGCCTCCATTTTTAAACATAACTTTATATCTCCCCTCACCGTAGCCGTTTCCTACGGGAGTGATGTTGTCGGCAGGGATGTAGTAAACAGCCTGCTGTGTTTCGTCGGTTGTCAGTGTGCGGGTCTGTGTCCAGATGGCGCCCGGAACCGGAAAATCCGGCGAAGTCAGATACCCGGTCCAGTAAGCCGTCACAATGTCTCCGGCCATCATGCCTGGATAAGTAATGACCATCTCGGTCCCGTCATCTGACATAACTTCATCATCGGTAATGGTGTTGTCACCCGCCGCGGCTGGAAATTCTGGTGCCGGTATTAAGGTGCAATGCTGTGCGTCAACCTGGACATTGATCACCCCGGAAACACCCGGAACCGCCGGTGCTGTGACGGAGTACCACGCCTGCGCTGAACCAATGTCAACGGGCATGATGTATGCTGCCGGGACCATAACGCTAAAGCCTGCCGTGACATCGTTCTGTGTCAGGGTATGGACAGCGGACTGCCAGAACGTGTCGGGGGCTGGGTTGCCGGCGGCATCATAGCCCTGCCATTCAACCACAGCCTCCCCGCCAGGCACGAACTGGAGGCTGGCCGGAACATCAATCTCAATCCCTTCAGCCGTGATTTCGTAACAATCAATCCAGCCATCGTTGCCTGCCGGAATAAATGGCGCCGGATAGACACCACTGCTGGCCATATCAACATCCACAGTCCCGGTTTGTGAACTCTGCGCGGTTCCCGTTAATGGCACGACGGAGTACCAAACTTCTGCCGTGCCGGTTGTGGCGACGGCGGTTATAAAGGGGGACGATATTAGGACAGTAAAGCCTGTATCAACCTCCTGGCTTACAACAGTATGTGTGACGCAGGCATCGCTGCCGGCTACCGAATTTCCGTATGCATCACACTCCCGCCAGTAAACATATACCGTATCTCCAGTGTTATAAGCCGCCGCACTCCACGGAACCCAAACATGGGTGCCGTTATTTTGCAGAACAGAATCATAGGTAATGGTGTTGTTTGCAGCCGCATCTGGGAAGGTTGGAGGGGGAAGGCCGTTCGTATGCTGGCGATCAACAATGGCCATGGCTATCGGTGACGCTGCCGGATTCTGTGCGGCATCGGTTGTGGTATACCAGACCTGGTGTGGGCCATCCGCGGGCCAGGCGGTACCTGATACTGGGATAAGACTCAACCATGGCCAGCTGTAGAGAGCCGGGTCAGGGAGGAACAGGGTGCTGAACAGCTCTCCGTCAAAATACAGACAGAGATAATCCCCTTTTGCGGCGTTGGCGTAGCGCGGTACATTCACCACAATTCCGCCGTCACTATTGAGTTCCGTCTCCGTGATATAGCCATCATTGGCCATCTGCGGCAATTCGGGGGCTGGGGGGGTGGAGTTTTCCAACATATCATGCTTCCTTTTATTCAAAGGGCGCTAAACTCGGTTTTCGGCACAGACTCGCATGGTCTGCCGGATACCGTATATATATTGCTAATCAATGTGGTAGCGGGCTATCAGCAATCTTTACCTGGCGAAACGGTATCTATCAGGCCTGCAGTGGTGGTCCAACTCACTGGGGTACAATACGGGGCAGGTGCAGCTGTCTCATCCACAATAGTGGCGGTCAGGGTCGCGGTAAGTGAGCTCTCAGCGGGCAGCGTTTTCTGCTCGGAAGATAGGTTAGTGACAGAAAAAGTTGGCATAAATTATTCTCTTTTCTAAGAGGGAAATAAATAATATTCATACAAGTAATGTGATGAATATCCTGCAGCGAACAAGGTGTCGTCAGGAACAGAATAGATAACGGGAGGAATAAAGACTGGGTTTAAAAGATACACACAATGTGTATTTTTTAGTGAATATATAATAAAAATCATAACCAACTGATAAATATTAATTTTCGCAAGATGTCATTGAGAGCTTGCATTCCCTGAAGAGAATACTGTTATACGACAGGGTACTGTTTCTGTGATTTTTCGGCCATTAGGGGAGAAAATAAAGAATATTAACACAGTCCCGCCCTGACTGTTGCCGGCTATTTATACAGGCATCTGTCAGATTACCTCTTCCTTAACTTTTCTCAGCCTGCTTCCTATACCCATCAAGCAATATTTCCGCTGTCACTCGGCTACAAAGATTATCCGCTGATAAGTTTTCTAATTATTGTAATAAGCCAGCTGCTTATCAAGGTCGGAGTGTATTGTGTCGAGATTGCCATACAGTTTCTTACGGAACGTTACCTGATAAAACTCATTCAGTAATGTTTTATTGAACCATATCGCAGATATCCTTAGTTGTAGCAGATTGCAATTGTAAGCACACCTGTTTTAGTTCCACGCACTTTTTGAGGTTTCCGGTTTTTCAGCCATCAGTCGGTATTCTTCCGGTGTCAGGTTATTCAGTGATTCATGAGGCCGCTCGCTGTTGTATTCCGTCAGCCAGCGCTCTGTAATTTCCCTTGCTTCATTCAGCGTTCTGAACAGATAAAAATCCAGGATTTCTGTCCGGTACGTCCGGTTAGAGCGTTCGATAAAGGCATTCTGTGTCGGTTTACCCGGCTTAATAAACTCCAGCAACACACCATGCTCTTCGGCCCACAGCCCCAGAGCCAGTGATATCAGTTCCGGGCCGTTATCCATCCGCATCTTCAGCGGATATCCGCGATTCGCCACTATCCTGTCCAGCACCCTTACTACCCGCTGAGCCGGGATATTCAGATCGATTTCTATCGCCAGTGCTTCGCGGTTAAAATCATCCACCACATTGAAGGTTCGGAAGCGCCTGCCGCACACCAGCGCATCGTGCATAAAATCGATGGACCAGCTCTGGTTAAGTGCTTCTGGCGTCGCCAGCGGCGCCGGATTACGCACCGGCAGGCGTTGCTTCCCCTTACGACGAAAATTCAGTTTCAGCAGGCAGTAAATCCGGTGAACCCGCTTATGGTTCCAGGCGAGCCCCTGTCTGCGCAGCACCTGAAACAGCTTCTTAAAACCGTATCGCGGATAGCGTTCTGCCAGTTCAGTCAATACCTGGATCACCGGTTCATCACGCCGGGTATCGGGCTGGTAAAAATATACGGTCCTGCTCAGCGATAACGTCCTGCATGCCTGGCGGATGCTCATGGCAAATTGTGTGGTCAGATAGCCAACAAGCTCCCGCTTTATCGCTGGTTTTAAAGCTTTTTTTCGATGACATCTTTCAGAGCCCGGCATTCAAGACTGAGATCAGCAAACATTTGTTTGAGACGGCGGTTTTCATCCTCCAGGTCTTTCATCTTTTTAATATCAGAGGCTTCCATCCCGCCGTACTTTGCTTTCCAGTTGTAGTACGAAGCCTCCGATATTCCGGCTTCACGGCAGACATCCTTGACCGTACGTCCGGCTTCAACAGACTTCAGAACGGCGATGATCTGGTGCTCAGTGAATCGGGCTTTACGCATGGCGATCTCCTCAGGGGGACATAATCAGTATGTCGGAAGATCTCTAAAAGTGAATGGTTCGTTTTACCGGGATACTTACACAATCAGAGGTCCGTTTCCCAAACGGAGTCCATAAAGACGCGGAGATGTAGTAACAGAAGGATTGAATAGTTAATTCACGCCGTAACCTGCCGCTGGCGGAATGTGAACGTGTACAATGCGGAACCTCCCTTATTACTAAAAGGCTGTCAACGCCAAGGTAGTAAGGAGCTTGTTCTGGGAGCAAAAACGACTGGATACCGAGCAGGGCAAACATAGCTCACGACTCTGGAGCTTCCCGTAGTCTCGCATTTCGCAACTGCGACAGTCATCAGCCCGTTTTCTGGGGGTGATGGTAACAATCGAACCCAGCGCTGTGATGCGGGCAGCGGCTGTGTTGCCTTTTCGCCCATCAGCAAAAGACAGAGATTTTGATCCTCCGGCAGTCAATGATAATGATATTAGTCTTGCCGATACCCTGAGGAGGCTTCTTACACTTAATGATGAATCTCATTTAATTCTGCATCTTGCTCCCCTTATACAGCAAGAAACCATCATCCGGTTACTAACGGGCTCGTATGGGAATGCACTTTAGCATATGGCAGTACGGGGTCGCCAAGACAACAAATTTTTGGACCGTTACCTGGCTTAAGCAGCACCATACTCAGCCAATTAGCACAATTGAACTAGCCGGCAAGGTTTCAATGAGCGCTTCTTCTTTTCGTTTGCACTTCAGGACGGTAACTGGAATGAGCCTACTTCAGTTTATAAAAAAGCTCAAACTTCAGGAGGCTCGGCAACATATGTTGAAAAGTAATCTTGACGCTGTAAGTGCAGCAGTAAAAGTGGGCTATGAAGGTGCATCTCAACTCAGCCGTGAATACAGTAGAGAGTTTGACTAGTCACCACGATATAGTGGTCAACAAAACTAGCTACGGTTTTATAGTTTTTCCACAACAATCGCTCTGATTCATTCGGCGTCAGATTATATTAATGAGGTCTGAGCTGGCTGTAATATCCCGTGATGTAATCATTTAACCAGACAAACAGCAGATGCTGTACAGTTAGAAGCTTCGGCGTTAGTAAAAACAGAATTGGTCAATTCTCCATTCATGGCGCAAACCACTTCTGCTGTTAATGTCTCGATGGCCACAAATAATGTGCAGCCCAGCGGCACATCGGCGAATGTGACACCAGGTTGTTGTGACCGAACCGTAGGAAAACCCAATGTCTGAGGTGGATGTCTCATGGACAATACCGAGTGCAACAGACGGAAATACATCTCCGCTAACGGTCGCTACGAACGATAGTGGTATAGCCACGATGAGTCTGGCAAATACGGTCACACAAAATGTTATCGTTATTGCCACTACTGGATAACAATTGGGATCGACCCCAGCGACGTTTTCCCTTGTACCGATCCCCGGTGGCCTAGTAACTGTCTCCTATCTAGGGGAGCCCAGAGCCATTAATGTTAATGCGGTACGCAGGGGGACTGGAATTTAGCGTCACTTACTCGGGCATTACCGCTGGGGAAGAGGTAAGGGTTCATTTTGAAGTCACAGGACAAGTCGATCCTGTGTCACCCAAGCAGGTACTTCCAACCCAAGACTTCTCACACACTGTGACAAGTACAGAAGCCGGAGGCACCATGACGTTTACTGTTCCTGAAAGTGAAATGATAGGTTCACGTTGGGGAATTTGAAGGATGCTACATCTGCAGTTATCACGCGTCCATCAACGCCTGAGACAGAAACGGGCAATTCCCCCCACTAATAGAGTGTTAATACTATTTTTGAGGTTCAGACTTATCTCATACTAAACCCCTGAATGTGCATTAATTTTCAGGTCTTTTCGTTCACCATCCTGCAATCATCATTTTGTAAAGGCAATAATTCTGTCTCAATTGAGACGGAGAAAACAATGGAACTCACTGAGCTCTGGGTTTATCCTAATTTTAGATGAGTTTTATATTTCCCGATTGAACGTGAATTATTATAATTTTTTTAACCGAATTACTTTGTTTTAATTTGTTATGGTTGGAGTTTGGATGACTTAAGCCATCATGCCTAATTCTATTTAGTCAGAACCGTTTTTAGATAAGGCCGTATCAGAAACAATTAACAATTAACACATAATGGATTAGTGAGTTTTTGGTCGCACTCGTAAATTATTCGTACCCGTCGTGTCATCACGCTGAATGATATAAACCTTATAAATAGCTCACTGCTTTCAGCGCGCATGATGTGTTTTGCAGGGAATGATCTTGTTATTATTCTCTCCAACCTTGTGACAGAGACGTTGGTCAGACATTTTATAGAGTAAAGTACCGTTTGGTTTGCTTACCACATAAGAGCTCCGTGGAAGCATTAACGGATGCTTATGTGAGCCGTAATTGCGTTGTTGCTGGAAAACCAAAACCAAAGAATACTATTCCCTTGCAACCACAAGAAAAGAAGTTATTGCTCAGTCATAATAAAGTTGGTTCAACTCAGACGCTATCTGCCGATTTTACTTTATTACAATAAATTCAGTACTTATAAGATCTGCACAATGAGAAAAATGGGTTATCAAAATCAGCTATTACAGTTAATTAATCCTCGGGACATTGCTACAGGCAATGTTTTTTTAACCAATGACTTGCGTCTATCTATAAGGACGCTCTAAATATCAAGGCTACGGTGAGCAGTACCATGAAAGATAAATATAAAGGCCAATCTTGTCGTCAGCATAGAATTGTTAATGTTATTACGTGGCTGCAGATATTTCTTCAGATCACTTTCCCCATCATGACTTTCGTCCCAGCGGCCGTCAGGGCGAATGAAAACATGGCAGCTAACGCGATACCCTCGCCATTTTCTTCCGATCGCCTCAACACGGATAAAAATACGGCACCGCTGCCTTACGAAAGCACTCTGAGCGGCGTTGCTAGCTCGCTCTCTTCCTCAGGGGCAGAAGGAATGAAGGGGATGGCGATCAACGCGACGACGAGCTATACCTCCGATGCTGTCCAGAAGTGGTTAGCGGGATATGGTACGGCTCGTGTTCAACTTAATGTGGATCAGGATGGGAGCTGGGATAACAGTTCTTTCGATTTTCTGGCTCCCTTACATGATGACAAAAACTCATTATTTTTCACTCAGTTAGGATTGCGTTCACCTGACAGCCGCACGACGACCAACATCGGGATGGGCGTTCGTACCTTTTACACTGCAAACTGGATGTTTGGTGCGAACGTCTTCTTTGATAATGATATTACAGGTAACAACAAACGAGTTAGTCTCGGTGCTGAAGCCTGGACGGACAACCTTAAATTGTCTGCCAATACCTATGTGGGTACCACTGAATGGCATTCGTCTGATGATTTTGACAATTATAATGAAAAACCTGCTGATGGTTATGATGTTCGCGCCGAGGCATATCTTCCCTCGTTACCGCAGTTAGGCACAAAATTGATGTACGAACAGTATTATGGTGACAAAGTTGCGCTGTTCGATAAAGATCATCTCCAGTCGAATCCCTCCGCTGTATCACTTGGTGTGAATTATACGCCATTCCCGTTAATCACTACCTCTATTGATTATAAGCGCGGGCAGGATTCGATGGATGAAACCGAGTTCAGCATTAATTTCCGCTATACATTCGGACAAAAATTTGAAGATCTCATTTCTACTTCACAGGTAGCGAATCTGCGTAGCCTGTCGTCTTCTCGTTATGACCTTGTTGAGCGTAATAATGAGATTGTTTTGCAGTACCAGAAAAAGAAAACCAGCAACGTATTAGCCAATATGGCGCTGACCTTAGTAAAAGATAACAGCCCAGCGGATGGCGTAACAGCGAACTTCGCGACCATTACGGCAACCACTCAAGATGGTTCTCCGGCGCGTAACGCCACCATCAGTTGGACAACTACAGGTCAGGCTAAACTGAGCAGCACCAGCAGCGTGACTGATGACAATGGTAATTCGAGTATTACGATTACAGATAAATCTGCCGAACAAGTGGTTATTCAGGCTACGTCTTCGGGTTTGAGTCGCAACACCACCGCAACCTTTGCCAAATCAATATCGGCAATGAACCTGAAAATCACTACGGATAAAAGTGCAGCTGACGGGAAAAGCAATAATGCAGGTACCGTGCTAATTAAAGATGCTAATGGACAGCCAATGCCTAACATGCCTGTATCATGGCAGGTGAATAATAAGGCGTCGATCGGCGAAAACGATACCCACACCAATGAGCAGGGTGAAGCGAGCGTTAATTTCACCAGCAATACCGCGGGTGACGTCACACTTACTGCCAGATCCTCTGGGAAATCAGTTTCTGCCAATTCGATTTTTGTCTCTGAATCTGCTGCGAGTATTGATGTCACGGCCAAAGTGAATAATGTGCCAGCGGATGGGAAGTCCACGGATACTTTCCAGGCGCTAGTCGAAGATGCCAGCGGTCAACCGGTGTTGTCTGCTGCGGTTAACTGGAGCCTCAGTGGCAGCACCACTGCAAAACTGACCAGTCCGGCCAGCGTTCAAACGGATGCCCATGGCGTTGCGACGGTGACACTGGAAAATAGCGTGGCGGAAAAAGTGATGGTCACTGCCACCAGTAGTGGTCTCTCCGATACCGACACCGCATCTTTTTCCACGGTTTCGGTGAATAATCTTGCCGTCAGTATGACCACCAATAATTCTCCGGCTAATAATCTGGCAATCAATCAGGCGCAGGCACGAATAACTGATGCGAATGGTCAACCTGTTAAGGGAATTCCTGTTACCTGGAGTCTATCGGGAAGTACAACCGCCAGGCTGACAACTGCCGAAACGGTTAATACCGACAGTAATGGTGTTGCCGCTGTATCCCTTAAGGATTCTGTGGCAGAAAATGTCACATTAACGGCGGCGGGTGCAGGTCAGTCATCCTCGGTCACTGCTGTATTTACTCCGATTTCAGTGAGTAATATCGCGGTGAGTATGGTGACGAATAACTCTCCAGCAGATAATGGCACAACCAACGAGGCACAGGCAGTTGTCACCGACAGTAATGGCCAGCCATTGCAGGGGGTGAATGTAACCTGGAGCATCACCGGCAGTACTACAGCAATTCTGACAACGGCAGCCTCAACAACAACGGGAAATGATGGGATAGTCAAAGTCTTGCTGAAGGATTCTGTCGCAGAGCCTGTCACGGTAACGGCGACGGCTGACACGAAAACAGGTTCTACTACGGCAACCTTCACGGCTATCGTGGCGAAAAATGTCGTCGTAAAAATCACAAAAGATAATAGCCTGGCGAACAACACCGATCTCAATACTGCCCAGGCGATTGTGAGCGATGGTGGGGGGAAACCCATTTCGAATATGGCAGTGAACTGGACTCTGTCTGGAGTGTCCAGTGCAAAAATTGCATCAGATACTATTAGTTATACGGATCAAGAAGGTAAAGCGACGGTGAGCGTTAAGGATGGAGTAGCTGAGTTGGTTACGGTCATGGCAAATGCCGGCCAGATTGTTAATTCTGCTGCTATGACCTTTACCGGTGTCCCGGTCGGAAGCCTCGTTGTTTCGGTTGAACGAAACGATGCATTTGCTGATGGCGCTGATACTAACCAAACCAAGGTTGTGGTGCGCGACAGTGCGGGTCAGCCAATCTCAGGTGAAAGTGTCACATGGAGTCTCAGCGGTTCCGCAACAGCGCAGGCTTCTACACCATTGAAAGTCAGTACCGATCAAGCAGGCGAAGCTCTACTGAGCGTGACCGATACGGTAGCTGACACCAGTGTTGTCATCACCGCGACTGCCAATGGTAAAAGTGCCCAGGCAACCATTGCCTTTATTCCGCAAATTGCCGCTGTAGCAGTTACGGTCCAAACAAATAATGCTCCGGCCGACAATGCCGCTGAGAATGTTCTCCAGGCAAAACTGACGGACGCGAAAGGGCAGGTTGTTCCTCACGCGAGTGTGACTTGGAGTATAGCAAGCGGGTCTACTGCCACAGCAACAAGTCCACTGACGGTAACTACGGACGGTAACGGGATGGTTACCCTGAGATTAGTCGACTCAGCCATTGAGACCGTTTCAGCAACTGCCCGTTCTGGCACTAAGGAAGATACAGCCTCTGTTGACTTTACCGCTGCTGCAGTGGGCGCGGTGAATGTCAGTATGAAAACCAATAACGCGTCGGGGAATGGTACTGCAGTCGATGTTGCCCAGGCGGTAGTTTTGGACGCGAATAATCAGCCGATGAAAGATGTGCCTGTTACGTGGGTAATTACCGGCAGCACCACCGCGAAAGCTATGTCTTCCCTGACTATCTCAACGGATGCCAGCGGTATGGCGACTCTGAGCCTTACGGATACCGTAGGAGAAGGGGTGAAAGTGACCGCCAATGCCGGTGGTAAAAATGGCCAAACGATGGCCACATTTAAATCAGCGGCATTTGGACCGGTGACTGTTGATACAGAGCATACTAAAGCAGGCATGCAGAGCATCAATGTGTCGTTAGTTCAAAATGGATTAGACATTACGGTTTCAGCCTATCCAGGAATGGCGGCAGGGGATCAGTTGACGGTTAACTTTAAAGTGACAGGTCAGGCCGCTTCTTCTTCAACTATTCCAAGGACAGACCATACCTTCCCGGTTCACACGGTGACGTCTCAAGAAGTCGGAACACCTATACTCTTTACCGTGCCGAGTAATGAGGTCCTGGGCCTGCAACCAGAAAGTTCAGGTGCATTAACGGGTACAGCCACGGCTACCGCTGTAAATCCAATAACATTACAACAGTCGACAGGAACGGTGAGTTACAATTTAGATACCGTACAATAGGAGCTTCTCTGCAAATGTGAACCTTAACGCTAGGTTATTTGTTGCCTGGCGTTATATTTATTATCAATGCCACTTTCTTCTCTATATGTCTCAGTGGTGGGAGAAATACCTTATAAGAGGGGGCGCTATTGACTCCTTCAACCATAATATACGGAGTGCTACAGATTATTATGAAAAATAACAACCCATTACATATTTATCATTTTTCTGGAAAAATACACCCGTATTCCGCTGTTGCCGTACTGCGTGATAAACTTATTCCCTTTTTAGCAATCCATTCAGCACTCTAGTAGATCACACTTATATGTTAAGTCAGAATGTGAATTAATCCGCATTAATTTTGAAGACGGAGGGTATTCAATCTTTCTTCAACGCAGAAATAACACGTATATCGCGACGGTTTCCCCATGGCATTATAGGACTCATTGATGATCATAAATTCTATTACAATGTGGGATGCTGTCCTCAACACTTTATCGAGGAAGAAACGGAACGTGCAGGTTGTTTATTACCAATTGATAGTTTTATGGAATATACTCATGAGTTCGAACTTTGGCATGAAATATCACGCATTCTGGCCCATCGTTAATAGCAATGAGTGATCTAGAAGGTGAAATAGTGGGGGGGATTAATATACAACAGTGCTTACGTAGTTCAGTGAGTTGTAGATATCTGAAAACTATCTAAATCAGATAAACGTCGAGGGATTTATTCATCGCAGAAGCGCACGCGCACTCTCTCGAGCTCAATTAATGAGAGGGCTGTCTGATCTGAAAAAGGAGAGTATTTAAACACTATAATCTATTCATCACTGTGCTTGATAAGGTGAAAGTCACATCCTTACTTCGAAAGCGGATACTGCCTACGAGATCGCAGACAGGAGACTTCTAGGAACGGGAAACACCCCACATTGAGACTATTTTTTGTACAGATCTGTGTCGGCGTTTCATAATGGCCAGTAATTACTTGAAACAGCTTAAGGTTATTACATCAGACGTAATCTCAACCTCAGACTGATATTCCCCCAGCCAAGGGGAATAGCAGTTATTCAATTATCAATTTCCGATTTCGGGCATTCCCTTTATTCAGCCCCCACCAGTTACCTTCCAAAGAACGTTATGAGCAAATAGTCTATCTATTAAGGTAGTATTTAAACACTATAATCTATTCATCACTGTGCTTGATAAGGTGAAACTCACATCCTTGCTTCGAAAGCGGATACTGCTTACGAAATCGCAGACAGGAGACTTACAGGAACGGGAAACACCCTACATAGAGAATGTTTTTAGTACAGGCTTGTGTCGACAGTGCATAATAGCCAGTATTTACCGGTCCCCAGCTTAAGGTTATTACATCAGACGTAACCTCCACCTCAGATCTATATTCTCCCAGCCCAGTGAAATACCAGTTCTTCATTTATCCCGATCCGATTACGAGCCTTCCCTTTATTCAGCGTCCACCTGTTACCTGTTGCAGGTCGTACACAGTTCAGAACACCTCATCACAGGGTGCTTCAATATCTTTGATATTCACACTGGCTGTGGATATGGCTGACTATAAATATAATGCGTTAGAAATTCTTGGCTACATTAATTATTACATATAATGTATTTAACAGCTTAACTAATTGAAATCTTTCGATCCAGAAAAAACAACTCTCAAATGAGATATGCAACAGAAGTATTTTTTAATCTTGATGCATTGAAATATTTCCATATTACGGAGTGGTATTTGTAAGCTTTAATTAATCATGCTGTCTTTATCAAAATATAATAAGAGATATAATTCATAAAGTGGCATTTGAATTACACCCTATAAATTAGCTCATATGTAAGTTTTTTATGAACAGTTTAATTGATTTAAGACACATAATATGAATATGGATTTATAGGTTTTCAGGAGAAAGGAATGAGCGTATTTATCTCGAAGAAATTAAAGTACTTCATGATCACTATGGAGAAAAAATGTATATTGAAATCTGCAGAAGCTCTGTACATTACCAGAACCCCTTTGTGCAAAATATTATCAGATATCGAGCAGGATCTTGGAGGTAAGTTATTTTCTAAATCATATAACACCCTGGAGCCAACTGAACTTGCTTGGCATTATTATTATAAACTCCTAGACCCTTATGAAGCACTGATGAAAGTCGAATCTGAAATAAAAGACCAGTACAAATATAGGAAAATGAAAATCGTTTTCGATATTGGCATTCCCGAAATGTTATTCAGGATATCATGTTCCATGATTCAATCAGAAATAATTGATTCCAAAATAGAAATCACAAGAGAGGTATTGCATGATGAAACTCTGAAAGAACATAAATACGATCCTAATATTTTATTTATCTCACTCAGAGATATTTCTCATATGAATTATTACAAAATAGACAAATGGTTATCGATACAGTATGCTCTCATGGCCCGAAATGATTATGATGGAACAGTGCCTATTTACCTCTGGCGTGACTCATATTCAGGTTATTTCTCAAAAAAAATAAAAGAACTCATTGAGGAAGAGTTTCCGAAGTGTAATGTATTTGAGCATAACTTAGAATTTTACCATATCTTGTATAATGTATCTGTAGGAAAAGGAGCTGTTATCCTACCTATAAAATTAGCTGCGGCATCCAAAACCAATAACGTCGATATCTTCCCAATTAGAAATAAATTCTCTCAACTCACTTTTTATCATAATCTGAATCAACAATCATATGAAAATTACGAGAAGATAAAGAAAGTCTTGAATATGATTTTCTAAGCGATGGTTACGGGAATTAGTGAGAATAGTCATCCTCGCCGGATGGCTATTTTCTTAGTTTATGACAGAGTGATTTTCTTTGTAAAACAAGAGGCCAATTCAGGTGTCATGATATTAAAAGTGGAGTGTGTGATGATTGGTGTCAAGTAATATCCGGGGTCTGGAACTGACCCCGGATTGTTTACAAATAGATTTGTTCAGTAGTTTTGAATGATGGAAACTACTCCTTGAAAGAGCATGTAATTATGCAACTGTATCAATGCCGATGTGTGCCACCTCAGAAGTTTGAATTGAATCACCATTGGCTGGTTGCATGGTATACCAAACATCTGCAGAACCTCTCTGAACAACAGGAATATCTGTTGCCAGGACCGGAATGGTGCAGAAACCATTTGTTACATCACTAGCTAGTACAGAATAGTTATACTGTACAGACTCAATAATAACTTTGCCTTCATCATAAACTTGCCAGGTAAGCGTAATAGCATCATTGGCTTGCATGCTCTTATAACTGATACCAATATTGGTACCATCTGCAGCATCGCTGATATTAATCCAGCCATCATCAGCTTCTGGCACTGATGGTGGAGTCAATGTTGCAGGCTGATTGCCTCCGGAAACAGTGACAGCCCATGGTTTAGATACGTTGGCGTTACCCGCCTCGTCCAGATACTGATAGAATACTTCATAATCACCATCCACAAGGCAGGATGGTGGGAACTGATTATTGACGTCGAGCGTTAGTGGCAAATCACTGAGCTCTTCAATGGAATGAGAAGCATGGAATTCGCTACCCCAATAGTAGGTCAAATAATCACCGACGTTAACATTATGATAAACAGGTACAATCATCTGAACCCCTGCAGCAATTTCATACTCATCTAAAGCGTGGTCATCCATGGCATTAGTGACAGTAGGGAACTTGATGCTTGAGTCATAGAAACGTGCCTGGCCAATACTTTCGGTCGCAGTAGATTCGATATATACCTGATAAAATACAACACCAGGTGTTGCTCGTGTAACTGCATCAAAAATGGCAACACCAGTTGCATCTGTGATAACAGGACCGACAGTTGAATTATCTTCAACATTCAATAGCGAAACTGATACTCCACCCGCTGGATTCGAATCCGCATCAATAATGGTTACTGCGAAGATAATATCCTCGCCAGGTGCAGCAGCCATAGGTTCACTTGTTACTGAAAGTACTGTTTCACCAGCAGATAAAAATACGTTCATATTAACCTCACATAGATAATTGAAATGTCAGAGAGTCTTCTCTAACAGGGCGTGAAAATAATAATACACTCCCAAATGTCAGACCCGACAAAAAAGAGAGTCTAATGTTTTCAAAAATACTAGTTATGCTTCGAGGCATTTAAAATTATTGATGGGCATAGATTTGCAATGAAGTTTTAATGTGGAAAAATGGTTCTTTGGTAGGAAGATATGCAAAACAATCAATTTGCCTTGATGGAAAATGAGTACTGAGTCGTTAAGTGATTGTTGTGATATGTGCGAAATATCTGCAGTGATTACATTATGTGGGGTTATAATTTTTGTGAAATGACTCCCATTCCCGAATGGGAGTCACTTGATAAGCTGAATTCAAATATAGTTTATGTAGTTATGAATGACTTTCATCTATGGGAGATCTTCTCACCCCCCCTGCATAATAAGTCGTGTCATTTTTCAGATGTCAAACGAGAAAGAAATTTTTTCTCCAGCATAATAACTACTGTAACTCCTGACCAGGAGGCAAGACCACATGCGACTACTGTCTCCGCAATTTCCAAACGGATATGCATAGAAATAAATAGTATCAGGGCACTTGCCAGGATAGACATTAAGATCTGTGCAAAAGCGGTAAGTAGTGAGTACCTGTTCCCTGTTACAAGTCGATGGAGAATGCGGGCGATAGCAGCTAAAAGTGTTATGAAAACTACGGAGAAATATCCAAAAAATTCACCATGGTCTTCAGGAGGTTTGAATGGCATTTTATCTATCCATAATGAGCTCCGACCGTAGTCGGGATTTTTATTTCATCGGAGATGAAAAATCTCTTAAAATAGCAAGCTTCAATGGCTAATAATCAACTATTTGTACGTTATCTAGCTCATTAGAGCGGAATGAACCTCTGGACTGGAAACCGGTGGACTGACCGGAAGTGCAGATTTAATGATTGTCATAACAGAATTCCTTATGATGAATTGACACCGAAGGAAACGCGTTCGAGGGAATAGCTGCCATAGTAAAAACTCCTTTGAGAAGTATGGCTAAAGGACGAATTGTCATCTCAGTCTCAAATCAAGGCTGATAATACCAAGAGAAAGAAAAGTAACGGGAAAAAGTATCGGGTGGGTGACGTAAAAGAAAAAAAAGCGAGCAAAAAAAAGCACGTTGAAATCCGTTCCGCTTGTTAATGTTTAGTCTGCTTTGGTCATTGACGTCCTTAATTCTAATACTCTATTAGTGGTGAAAAGAAGTAATAATGTCGACAGGGAATCTGCGCGTAACGATACTGTATAAACTGGGTTCACTCCCGGTTATCCATGTCAGGTGTCTAAGTTTAGCCTGACACGCTTCCACTTTTGAAAGCAATACAGAGTAAGCAGAATAAATTGTCATGGATAATCTAGGCACTTCCGAACCGTTGATAATATTGGTTGCGTTAGAGGCTTCATAATAATGAATCATGACGGTATGCATCATATCGCATACGTCTTCTAAGGGGACATTCTTAAGCTTCCGATTACAATATCTGCATGCGGACGCTGCATTTCCATTTGTTCTGATGGATTTCTACATAGTTCTCAGTAATACACTGATGACAAATTACTTTATCGTGGTTCATCTCAGATCCTGATGTTGCCGTCGGTTTTACCCTTGTGCTTCAGGTTGTTGCTGTTCTTGGGAGGTATTCCACTGTATTAAGAGAGCCAGTCGCGCCACGCCTTCGCGTCCGAACCAGCCAGATAGCCGAGCGCCCGATCGTCTTCCTGGGACACGGTGCTCCGAGAACAAAATCCGTCAGCTATCCCGTCCCCGAGCAGCCACCGATGCTGTTCAGGCCAGCTCTCTCCGGCTTTTCTGACCGGGGAAAATACCTGTGTTATCAGCTGGCCAAGATGGCAGAACAGCTGGCGCTGCTCCAGGGTCATCAGACGAAGATCTCTAGTTTTGTGCTGAACTGATTTTGGGCCAGGGTCAGACCCTCTGTCCAGTGCGAGGTGTTCACCAAACATCGACATATATTTCAGGTTTACGTGGGTTGTTACCTTGGTTAGCCAAGCGTGCTCGGGCAATTTTCGATAATATCGGCACCTTCATCAGCCAGCATCATAATCTGCATAGGAGCTCGCATTTGGGTCAGCATCAATGGAATGTTCATGGTGGTTATGTATTTCATCGGTATGGCTGGATTTGATGGAAGGGGATGTGGGAGGCACTACGATGACATTCAGTATAGGAGGTGGGAAGGGAAGGTGACACCCAGAAGGGATAATTATTATAAATCAATAAGTTATTTAACATAAGATAGATTATGCGCACCAATATTGTGGAAGCTCAATAGTAGTGTCCGCCTGTAGCTCAATTCACGTGACCGCGATATGGTGAGTCTCACGGAGTCGTTTTTCATCAGTAAAAACTACCGGAGATTGCCATGTGTGCAGAAAGCTCAGGAATGTTTACCTTGAAAGAGATCAACCGCGTCAAAATTATCCAGGATGTCATCGAGCGCCGGATGACCACGCACCGCGCAGCTGAACATCTTGGGATCAGCGACAGACAATGCCGCCGGCTTCTGGTGCGTTACCGTGAAGAAGGTCCGCTCGGTATAGCCAACCGGCGACGTGGCATGCGGGGTAACCGGCAACTTATGCCCGGGCTTGCCGATCAGGCTCTGGAACTTATCAGAACGCGCTATGCCGATTTCGGTCCGACACTGGCGCAGGAAAAACTCGCAGAGCTCCACGGTCTGATCCTCGGTAAAGAGACCGTGAGGCGCATTATGACGCGTGCGGGTCTCTGGGTTCCCCGTAAACAACGGGCCGCCAGGATCCATCAACCCCGTTACCGGCGCCCGTGTACTGATGAGCTGATACAAATAGATGGCTGCGATCATGAGTGGTTCGGAGATCGTGGCCCGGCCTGTACCGCTCTGGTCTACGTTGATGATGCAACCAGCAAAATTATGGAGCTTCTGTTCGTCAAATCAGAGTCCACATTCTCTTATTTTGAAGCCACGCGACGCTACATCGACAAACACGGTAAGCCACTGACGCTGTACAGTGATAAAGCGGGCGTTTTTCGGGTGAATAACAAAAATGCGACCGGGGGTGATGGCCATACGCAGTTTGGTCGGGCCATGCACGAGCTGAGCATTCAGACTATCTGTGCCGATACCAGTGAGGCGAAAGGTCGCGTCGAACGTGCACATCTCACCCTGCAGGACCGCCTGGTGAAAGAGTTCCGGTTACAGGGGATCAGTTCAATGGAAGCGGCCAATGCATTCGCCGAAACATACAGGGCTAATTACAACCGACGCTTTGGTAAAATCCCGAGGCATGATTTTGATGTTCACCGCACCGTGGAACACGATGAAGATCTGGATCTGATATTCACTGTTCGCGAGAAGCGAAAGGTCTCAAAAGCACTGGCCATTCAATACGATAAAATGTTGTATCTGATTGAAGACAGTGAATATAGCCGCCGCGCCATGGGTAAGTATATTGATGTATATCATTACCCCGATGGGCAAAAAGAGCTGCGTCTGAATGGTGTGGCTCTTCCCTACTCTACCTACGATCGGCTCTCTGAAATCGACCAGGGTGCCATTGTTGATAATAAACGTCTCGGCAGAACACTTGAGTTTATCCGGCTGGTACAGAGCAACCGCGATGACACTCGCTCACAGTCCGTTCCTGCAGGTGATGGCCCTTCCCGACGACGTCCCAGAGCGGCCGGTAAAAAGACCCAGCGTGCGCTGAACCAGGATGACATGCTTGAAGCCCTGAAGCAGCTTCAGTCGCGTTCTGAGCAAATCTTTGGCAAAAAGTCTGGCTGATTCAACCGTTATTAATGAGTGCGACGACAACTTAATGACGTGCTTACCAGTGAATCGTATCTGGCCAGACCCACTCCGTATTATTCATGGTATTCAGCATTTTTGTATCCGGCTTTTCACGGGCATATTGACTCCAGAGTGAATCAAAGGAGCAAAGGATCTTATCCAGTTTTTCTTTTCTCTTTGCAGGTGGCTGACTGAGGAAATAACAACACCGGCTGTCAATGTTGTCCTCAAGCCATTCAAAGTCAGAGTCAGCTGCGCTGCTGGCCAGTTTTATCATCACTTCTGCCCGGTTACCCGGCAGAAACTCCTGTAAAGCGGACTCCAGAAGATGCTCGAATGCATACATAATGGATAACTGTTTTTTATCTGTCTGGATGTAACTCATTGAACGTCTGAGGATTGCAGACTGAAGCAAGACCAGTGGCCATAACAGTTCCACGCCATAAAGCTGATAGGAATCCCCTTCTTCATACTGATACTGCTCAGTACGGCGACAACCTTCCCGGGCTTTGCGGATGTCATAAGCCAGGGCCAGCATAAAGCCATCTTTAAGCTTTATCAGAGGACTTTCGTCCACAGCGAAATGGATAAACTGGTGTAATTCATCCAGTGCTGCCGTATCTCCCCATAAAATAAGACCGGCATTATTCGGTGTTAATTCAAATCGAAACATAACGTCCATCTTCTCATTATTTCAGTTTGAAAAAAGACTATCAGTAATGATTTCATTCAGCATCCGGTATTAAACAAAACACGGTGATTAATTGAAAAGAAACAGGATTAATGGTCATTTCAATTGAGCCAGATAACGGTCAGTTTAATTGAGGTTTGACAAAGATTGTTACTGCAATTTGATAATGTCACTTTTCCGCTAGTTTATAATGTCACCCTGGATCTGCAACCCAGCCGATCTTCCAGGGAGACTTTCAGTGATGTTGGTGACTATGTCAGGAAAAGAACTTTGCAGACTTCCGGTTATCCAGGCCGTTGTCGAGAAACGCTTACGCCGCCGTGATGCCGCCTCTCAACTTCAGCTGACTGAGCGTCAGGTGCAGCGACTGATGAACCGCTTTCGTGTTTCTGGTGCAAATGGTTTGACTCACACCAGATGAGGAAAATCAGGCGCTAATCGACTGGATGATTCACTTCGCTTGCGGATCATGGCGCTGCTACGTGAAAAATACAGCGACTTTGGACCTACACTAGCCGCAGAAAAGCTCAGCGAACGCCATAATATTCGCGTCTCAGTGGAAACGCTCAGAAAATGGATGACTGCTGATGGTCTCTGGGTTCCGCACTCGCGGTGTAAACCCCGGGTCTATCAACCACGTTACCGACGTGATTGCCTTGGTGAGCTTGTTCAGATTGATGGCTCTCACCACGACTGGTTTGAAGGTCGTGCATCAAAATGCTGTCTTCTTGTTTACATGGATGACGCCACCGGCCGACTTATGCACCTGCGCTTCTGCGAAACAGAATCTGCCTTCGATTACATGCTGGCCACGCGTGAATACCTTGATAAACACGGAAAGCCTGTCGCGTTCTACAGTGACAAACATGCTGTTTTCCGTGTCAGTCAGGCAGAAACCCGTCGTACCGGCACCACTCAGTTTGGCCGTGTTCTTCATGACCTCAATATTGACCTCATATGCGCGAACAGTTCTCAGGCTAAAGGCCGCGTTGAGCGTGCTAACCAGACCCTTCAGGACCGCCTAATAAAGGAAATGCGGCTCGAGAACATTACTGGTATTGAAGAAGCAAATGCCTGGCTTGAAACCTTTATTCAGGACTTTAACCGACGCTTTGCTAAAGCACCTCAATACCCTAAAAACCTCCACCGTCCAGTCGATGAATCACAGTCCGAACTGGATGATATTTTTGCCTAGCAGGAACTGCACGCACTCTCTAAACCACTAACATTTCAGTACGATGAGATGCTCTATCTGATTGAGCAGACTGAAGAAAACACACGTATTGCCGGTGAGAAAAACATGGTTCTCGACTATCCGGACGGCAAGCTTGCATTCAAATACGGCTACAGAACGTTGTCATATCAGGTCTACGACAAGCTGGCCATCGTTGACCATGGTGCTATTGTGGACAACAAAAGTTTGGGAGAAGTACTGAAACTCGCAAAGATTCAGCAGGATGAACGCGAACGGGGCGGTAAAAGAGAACGCAGCAAGAAGATGCCGAAACAACGAACTCAGGCAAGAATCCAGGAGCAACTCAAACCCATCAATCCGGTACTGGCCAACCCTGAAGAATTCAGAATCAGCTTGAAACGCTAACCCCCTATTCTGCAAAACATTGGCCGCAACAGCGGTCTGCGTTTCATTTATATATCCATTAAAAAAGTGAACTTTATCTGAGAGCTTTCCAGCCACTCCAGGTAACCCCCTTCTTCGCAGGCTGAAAAGCTGTAATATGGGGCAGTCCGTATCAAAAGCTTGGAAGGTTGAGATTAAAGCCATTATATGAAAACCACAATTAGGTGTGCGGTGCCGGGTGCCTCCCGGTGAGCTTTTGGACAGCCTCCATAGCTCGCGTACTTTTAAGCAACACTTTTACTGTTTACGCCCCTCCGCTTAGGGGGATTCACCGCATATAATGTTTGGTGCCGACTACCGGAATCGAAGCCTGCACGTTCAACTTAAATGCTACTTGATCTACCTAATACTATTTTTGGTATGCTTTTACCATCTGAACTAAAAGGCAAAAAATCCCGAATTTCGTCGAGCAAGCATACGTGGCGATATTATATTTATTCATGTTACCCGCAAAGTAACACGACGATATTAATGATTTTACGCTGCTAATAATTTAGCTATAAATGCTGATGCACATCCACAATCGGACAGAATATTGTTTGACAAACAAACCTATCCATACTGGATAGGTCAACAACTTAATATTGTTAGCCCTACTACTGGATACAAGCAAGGAGACAATGCCATCAATCTGCAAAGATTGGGGGATACTTCCATCAGATAGCAAAGTGAACACAAGATACGCCGACGGGTATCATGAAAAAGTGATATATCACGATAATCCATTGATAACTGCCTCCATCAATTTATCGCATCAGCATTCCATATATACCTTCCAATGAGAATAACCACACAACCTTGCATATTAGCACCTGGAAGAACGAATGCTGTCTATATGTAATCAATTCTTATGGTAGCCACACAATTCACCTTACCAGCCAAAACTGCGTTAGCAGTGGTAACAAATCTTGCAGAAAAGGATACATCTAAGTTTTCTGCTTGTGTGAAATCTGATGAAATATTTATTGGCCGACCAATAACCACAGGGGAACCTTCATAAAGAATTTGTATTCCTATTCCTTTTGCATTATCAGAACCAGATAGTAACGATAGTATGGTATTACTACTCTCAACCCTTTTCCCATGAATAGAAAAGAAAACACTATTAACATTTTCACAATGTACAGGAACAGAAAACTGATGTATTGAATTAGGAATTCCAGTGCCAGTTTTGAATTCATCTACATTTGTCGACCCCATAGCAACGTTTATCGTGTCAGTCAGGATTCTACATGTACCAGGACTTAGATTTGCGATGACGGTAACATCAACTGCTGTTGGAGAATAGCCTCCGTTAGATCGCATTATTAATGCATTCCCTTCATGATAGAAAATAACACCATGCCTCATAACCTCACTCGTCTTGATCAATTCTATTCGTACAGAAAAATCGGAAGCGCTAAGACCTGAAGCCAACGTGTCTTGTGAGGAAAATGGTAACGGTTGCCATTGAAAACCCTGAGACGATTTTTTGGCAACAGAAATACGGATGCCAACACCGGGCAAATTTGTGGCATACACCCTCTTACCAGTAGAAATGCCACTCATTCTCCCTATGGAAATAATCGATATATTTTTCGTGAGTGGATTTAATTCCTTTTCACATTGTATTTTAATGTTTGATGATGTTAGAGACGCTAACGTACCTTCCAGTTTATATATTACTGAACCAGTGTCAGCATGAATTACATCGGAGTTCAGATTGGCATTAACTCTTAATTGTAGATGTCCTCCACATGCAAATGAACATGAGGCCTGAACTAAAATGACAAGTAAAGAAAGAGCTTTAAATACTCTGGGTATTAGGTTGTTCATTTGCATAACAATGTTACTCTATCGATACTTTTTGTGTTCTCAGATTTATGTGGTGGGAGAGAAAATTCTGCTTTACACGTTTTCCCTTCCCCTAGGTCTGCGGTCAATACACCGGATTCAGGCATTCCTGTAACAAAAACCAACCCACGGTCGGCCACATAGAAATAAGTTTCTTTATTATCGAACGAAACTCGTGTACCGAAGGGAATAGTGAAAGTATCGCTTTCTAATGTCACGATCATTTTACGTCCGATATGAGTAGTAAAATTAACCAATACTATTGCATCTTTGGTTGGCACTACGCTTTTAGAGAGATTTGGTATATCTACGTCATCTCCAATTCCATCCGGTAAAACAAGTTGAATTTCATCTTTACGATACGGAGAAATATCAGGTAAGACAGCATAGCCATAATCATCTATTGCAATACCTGACGTGTTTGATATACCAATATTCTTACCTCCTGGAACGTTAACTAAAGCAGAAGCACTTTCCAAATATTGATGTAATGTCATTCCTCCCGAATGAATTATTAAACCACCTGAAACAGCGTAAGTAAGCTCTCTTTGCTTACCATCGATATTATATCCAATTGAAGCTTCTACCTTCGAATTTTTGTTTGTAACATTCAAAGCCCCTGTAGAACCACTTCCATCGTTAGCATACCCTGCGGTTGCAGAATAAGTTAAAGTATTGTCATCATTCAAGGAGTCCGACACCGAGAGTTGTTGGGTTGTGGAGTTTTTAGTATCATTTGTGACCATATATGAAACATTACCAGTATGGGGCTCAGTCTGAGATTGTGAGAACAATGAAAAAGGGATAGCTATATTTAATGCCACTTGCTTATCCCAGTCTATTTCTTCAGCGGATTTTGTTTCACTCAATGAGAACGTATAACTAATACCATGAACAGAACCATTGAACCCTGCCTGATATAGATGATCTGCAGATGACTGATACCCAGTTCTGTTAAAAGATAAGAACAGGCTATCCCCACTATCATCAATCGGTTGATTGATATTTATTGCCTGCTGATTTTTAGGAGGCGAAATGTCATTATTAATATCCTGAGAATCCTGAAAAGATAAATAGTGGTCATTAAAGTTCTTATTACTAATTTGGAGCGTCGTATTGCTTACACCTATTTCTTTTGCGTAGTCTAAACTAATTGACGCTCCCTTGGACTGGTGGTCATCATATACGGGAGTCGTTCTTTCATGGACTAGAGAAATTGAGAAGCCACCAAAAACCCCAGCATCAAGGCCCAAACCAAGACTGATTGCACGATAATCTTCGCTTATTTGCCCTCCACCTAAGGCGGTCAAATTGAATGGCAAGCCATATGCCAAACTATTTTGCAATATATAAGGATGACTTGATTGTGAACTTTGCCGATATTGCCCTAATGCAAGACCAAAACTCATTTGCCCAGCTCGTTGTAACAAAGGTACTGTTGCGTAGGGGACACTAAAGTTATTTTCTGAACCATCAGCTTCTTTTATTGTGACATTTAGCTCTCCACCGTCTGACACGGGAACAATATCTGTTAGTGCAAACGGTCCCGGAGGGACATTAGTCTGATATAAAATATTCCCAGCATTCCTGACTGTGACTTGCGCATTACTTTTCGCGATACCACGAATAATTGGTGCAAAACCATTGATACTTTCAGGAAGCATTGATGGGTCTGAAGCTAACTGAACTCCACGAAGAGATAAACTATCAAATAGATTCTGTGATGTAGAAAAATCTCCAACTGTCAATTCACTTTTAAGTGAATGGATTGATCTCTCGATATAAGTAGATAAATTACTCCAGTTATTTTCATTCGACCAGGACGAATAGTTTCTTAAACGCCAAGCACCAAAATTGAAACCATTACGCCAATCGAGAAAAACATCGTTTTCACTTTCAGGAGAAAATAAAGAATCACCGTGCGAATGCTTTAAAGATCCGTTGAGACGATAATCTGATGTAAATGCAGTAATACCTTCATCCCATAGACTCTCAGGTGCCTCATTTTTTATTTGTTGTGTTAAAGCAATTTGAGGGATTGATAGTCTTAAATGCAGATCAGAGAAGTCAAACTGTTCTGTCCCTCCCTCAATGAGTTCAGATAATGGCAAACATGCTTCTGAAAGAACTTTACCACTCTTCTTTAGTAAGGGTGAATGAGGATCAATGCCCATCTCGGCATACTCATTTAGAGTAAAGCATGCAGTGAGTTGCCCGTTAGACCCTAGTATAAAATTAACAATGCGCTGTTCAGAAAATTCATTATTAATATCTAACTTTACTCGGTATTTACCTGGCAACTGTTCATTTTTAGTAAAAGATGATAGGTCTGTCATCGGTGCAACGTGGTTTACCGTTTCCAGCAGTGACGGGTCAAAATAGTCGTCAGCTATAGACCGTAAAGAGATTAAAATCCCCCCGCCTACTATTAGTATTTTTAGTAGAAATAAATTTACAAAATGTTGGTTATTGTCAAACATAGGGTATAATTGTTACGAACCTTCAAATTGTCTTCTTGAACTGCTCAGACTGGACACCTGAATCGTTAATCGCTCGCCAAATAATATTGGGGTGTTCACCTAATACAGAATTGACAGAATATGTATGTGAACTATGGGGGGCAAGTGTTGAATTATCTGGCTCAAGAGATATTGGAACAGTTTTCCCATTGATTATTACTTGGTTCAAGGTCACATAAAAAGACGAATCATTTGTTGCTTCCAGTGTATCAGCAGCAGATCTTTTCCAGGAGACATTTTTAATTGCAGTTGCCGAATCACCAGAAAGACCTTCCGGGCGGAATATAAGTTTTACCCTGTGATTAACGGCCAGAATAACCTTATTCTCACTCATTTTTTCATTCACAGAAGGAATTGATTTAACATTTAACCAAAATAGTGATTCTTCAGATTCAGGCAAACCTCCTCCAATATACATAATGCTTATTTTGCTTTCATTAGATGCGTTTAGTCTAAAAAGCGGGGGCGCAGTGACAAATGGCGTGTCCTTTTGCTTAGGGCCAGAATCGACCCATGTCTGTACTAAATAAGGAGACGAGCTATTATTCTTCACACGGATGTCTTCACCACTATTTTCAGCATGATAGATGACCCTTGACGAACTAAGGTCAACTGCTGCTGAAGTTATGGTTGCATAGCCAGAGAGAAATATTAACGGGAAAATTTTATATACTTTAATCATAACATATACCGAAAATTTTTGACCGATAGCATTATGCTATCGGTCTCATGAATTTGTTATATTGGCATAAGAAAATACTTCAGACAAAGCCGTCGTAATCTCTGACGACAATACTACTCACTCAGGTTGCCGAGTTTTAAATAATTCGGACTGAGTTAAATAGCTTCGAGAGTTAATGTTGCAGCTACCGAAACAGTACCGGGCGCAACCCCAACGGATGAACTAACAGGAGTAATACTTGCTGTGAAAGCATGGGAAACATTACCACTTTCATCGACAACATCTTCTGTGGCAGCTCCGTTACTCGGATCAATAAGTGTAATCGCGCCCCCCACATGTTCATGAACAGCAACGCCAGCATATACGGCACTACCTGATCCCTCAGAATTGGCCAACATCTGTTGGTTGCGTGAGTCTGGCGTAGCGTTCAGATGGATTTGCACATGCTGCCCTTCTGTACAACCAGCTACATTAACGGTGAATGCTGTTGACCTAAACTCACTGGCAGGCTCAACACCTACAATATCATTAATTGAGATTGCGCCTAAGTCCAAAGTCGCAGGTGCATTAATTGAACAATTATTTACGGTTGGTGTAATTACACCTGTGAAAGTCATATTTGCTGATGGTGCTGCTGCGAATGACCCAGCCGCCGAAAGCAGCAAAGATGATAATAGTGCTAATTTAAATGTCTTTTTCATAATATAAATTACTCCTAACTTAAATAAATATTTTATCTATCGATTTTCTAACAACTATAATTTAAATTGTTTCCAGTGTCATTGTTGCAGTAACTGCAATTTTACCAGCTGTAATACTCATCCCATTTTGCTCTGGACTGATATTCGCAGTGAAAGATTTAACAGCTTCACCATCATCACCGATGAGACTTTCGGATGACACTCCATCCTCAGGATTGATCAGACTTACACTGCCATCAGTCGCATGCTCATGAATTACAACTCCCGCATGTTTTGCATTTCCAACTGCAGTTGAATTAGCAAAAAGGGATGGATTGTATGTATCCTCTACTGCATTAAAATGAAGTTGAACTCTCTGGCCTACGCCACAGCCAGAAATCTTTACCGTAAAAGCTTTGGCTTCAGATGTTTCAGATGCAGGCGTCATTTTCTCAAGTGGGAGTAGATCAACGCTTCCCAGGTTCAATGTCGCTGGAGCGGCGATAGAACAGTTATCTTGTGTTGGTAATACTTCACCAGTGAAACTCATTGTTGCTGTATTATTGCCCGTTGTGGCAGCTTGCGCACCAAATGCTGATAAAACTAAAACAGTTAACAGTGAAGATCCTAAAAACCTTTTCATAGTATTTTCCTTTTCTATTTCTATTACACACCCTGGGTCCATGAGTATAATGATATAGTTAGGATAATGATAACTCACACCCCATCCATAATGAGACACAAAAAAAATTGACGACGATACTATATTTATATGTAGTGATAGTAAAAATTGGCTATGGTTTTAGAGTTTTTCCAGAACAATCGTTCTGATTCATTCGGCGTCAGACCTCCATTATATTGATGAGGTCTGAGCTGGCTGTAACATCCCGTTATGTAATTCGTTATCTCTGCGCTGGATTCGCTAAGATTAGCATATCCATTATCAGTCACCCTGGGTCGCCACGGATAATCTACACACTTCTGAGCCGTTGGTAATATTGATTTTCATATTCAGCCGGTGGCATCTGATTGCTCGAACCATGCCGACGCTTACAGTTATAAGATATTTCAATGTAATCAAAAATAATGCTGCGTGCTTCTTCCCGCGTTCCGTAGACCTTTTCTTTGTCCGTTCGCGTTTCAGTAGCTGGAAAAAACTTTCTGTAACCGCGTTGTCGTGGCAGTTACCGCGACGATTCATGCTACCGTCCAGACCGTGTGATTTCAGGAACGACTGAGACTCATGGCTTGTATACTGACTGCCCTGATTTGAGTGAACCAGCACCTGTATTTGAGGATTACGCTGTCACAAGACCATCAAAAGTGCTTTCACGACAATGTCTTTTGTCATCCGGGGTTACAATGACCAGACGATGTCTTTCCGTGATAACAGACCAACAACGACGGTCAGATACAGCCAACCTGTAAGTATCCCGGTAAAACGAACCATTCACTTTTAGAGATCTTCCGACATACTGATTATGTCCCCCTGAGGAGATCGCCATGCGTAAAGCCCGATTCACTGAGCACCAGATCATCGCCGTTCTGAAGTCTGTTGAAGCCGGACGTACGGTCAAGGATGTCTGCCGTGAAGCCGGAATATCGGAGGCTTCGTACTACAACTGGAAAGCAAAGTACGGCGGGATGGAAGCCTCTGATATTAAAAAGATGAAAGACCTGGAGGATGAAAACCGCCGTCTCAAACAAATGTTTGCTGATCTCAGTCTTGAATGCCGGGCTCTGAAAGATGTCATCGAAAAAAAGCTTTAAAACCAGCGATAAAGCGGGAGCTTGTTGGCTATCTGACCACACAATTTGCCATGAGCATCCGCCAGGCATGCAGGACGTTATCGCTGAGCAGGACCGTATATTTTTACCAGCCCGATACCCGGCGTGATGAACCGGTGATCCAGGTATTGACTGAACTGGCAGAACGCTATCCGCGATACGGTTTTAAGAAGCTGTTTCTGGTGCTGCGCAGACAGGGGCACGCCTGGAACCATAAGCGGGTTCACCGGATTTACTGCCTGCTGAAACTGAATTTTCGTCGTAAGGGTAAGCAACGCCTGCCGGTGCGTAATCCGGCTCCGCTGGCAACGCCGGAAGCACTCAACCAGAGCTGGTCGATTGATTTTATGCACGACGCGCTGACATGTGGCCGACGTTTTCGGACTTTCAATGTCGTTGATGATTTTAACCGTGAAGCTCTGGCTATCGAAATTGACCTGAATATCCCGGCTCAGCGTGTCGTCCGGGTGCTGGACAGGATAGTGGCAAACCGTGGATATCCGCTGAAGATGCGGATGGATAACGGACCGGAACTGATATCACTGGCTCTGGCGCAATGGGCCGAAGAGCATGGCGTGATGCTGGAATTTATCAAGCCGGGCAAGCCAACACAGAACGCGTTTATAGAACGGTTTAACCGGACGTACCGGACAGAAATCCTGGATTTTTATCTGTTCAGAACGCTGAATGAAGCAAGGGAAATTACAGAGCGCTGGCTGACGGAATACAACAGTGAGCGGCCCCATGAATCCCTGAATAACCTGACGCCGGAAGAATACCGGCTGATGGCTGAGAAACCGGAAATCTCAAAAAGTGCTTGGAACTAAAGCTGGGATACTTACAGAAGGACATAATCAGTATGTCGGAAGATCTCTAAAAGTGAATGGTTCGGTTAAGCGGGATACTTACAAACCCTCGTGGGTATGGAGTAGAGTAAGAAGCAGGGCGTAGTCGGACTATTTCCCTGCCTCTTACTCTACTCTGGACGGGAAAACGCTGGGCTTATGTGGCTGTTGTACTCGATTTGTTTTCCTCCCGTAAACCAGTTGGCTGGGCGATGTCATTTTTCCCTGATTCAGCACTGACAGGTAAAGCCCTGTCGATGGCCTGGGAAGCACGGGGAAATTGCTGGGATAACAGCCCAATGGAACGGTTCTTCAGAAGCCTGAAACGGATAATGGGTACGCTAATTTTAGCGAAGCCAGCACAGCGATAACGAATTACATAACGGGATATTACAGCCAGCTCAGACCTCATCAATATAATGGAGGTCTGACGCCGAATGAATCAGAACGATTGTTCTGGAAAAACTCTAAAGCCGTGGCCAGTTTTTGTTGGCCACTACACTGTTAAGCCCGTGGCGATTCGATTTCGGGGAGTTACGAGATATACTCTGTGGCCATATTATAATAACATCTATGAACGTATGACAATGTCATGGTAGTCATAACAGATGATTTACTCAGTGGATCTCTTCATAAGTGTTCCTTGATAATAGGGACAGCTGGCGAAAAGCTCTTCAGAAATCACATTATTAATAAAGAAATATTAGACTACGCAACGATATTATTTGCTAAATCTGATAACCTATCTACGTGTTGTTCTAGTTATTAAAGTACACTCGAGATATCGATTATTGATATATTAAAGTGAATTTAGCCATGGCATTAATTGTACCAGGGTTAACAACACTCGAAAACTGGATATATCGTGCCTGAAGAGGAATGTTATAAATACCTTCATTTGGCGTCTTCCCGACTAATATAAGGGTGTCAAATCCCACAGGACTACCCCCAAACATTAACTGAATTCCAACACCACTAGCCGCTCCATCTCCACCTTCTGGTTCAATAACTCCCCGTAGATCATGAATGTTTGTACCTACGTTAGTGAGCGGTGAAAAAATAATGTTTACATTGGTATTTTTACTGCAATCCAGACCTATATGGAAGTCACGAGTTCCAGCTGTGCTATTTATGCCTTTTAATAGTTTCCGATCAATACCACCCATAGGAACGATGACTGATGGGGTTTGTACCTGACAGGAAGCTTGAGCTATAACACCACCAGACAATGATATTTTCTTGGCGACCACCGTTCCTTCAGTATTCGATGAATAACTCAAACTGAAAACATCACGAGGGAGGATTCGACCGGGCTCGATCGGTGAAGTTTTAATCAAACTAAAAACAATGGAATCTTCATCTTTTAATGTCGACGGTCCAGTAGAAACTGAATTGCTGGATTTTATAATATCCCCATTTCCATACTCCAGCCTAATACCCACCCCTTCGATTCCTGACTGGAATAGATCGTTTGTTCCGTTCAAGTATTGTAAATCACCTAAACTAACAGATTTCACATATGCACCATCACTACAAGAACCTATTGTCACTGCCGATGCCGGTATCACTTTTTTGTATAATACATTTCCTACAGCCACATCTCGTTGCACAAGGACTTCACCGATATCAATATTCTCAGTCAAAGTGCCACTGGATAATTGACATCCTGCAGCTGAACATATTGAACTGAACAGGAAAAGAACAGCAAAAGATATGTGGTTTGGTGACAAATTCATAGAAACTCCTCATTCTATTTACAGACAAGATCTTGTTGTTCAACAGAATTGTTATCCGACGATGGGAGGTTGAATCCTGCAGAACAATGGTCTCGGTCATTCCATTTTATTGTTATGACTCCAGTATCGGACAGGCCTGTAAGATATACGATCCCAGACTCATCAACAATACCCGTGATATTTGAATCGCCATTATCCACACTCGCAATTGCGCCAAATGGGACTGCTTTGCCCAGTATATCCTTTATTCTGAACAAAGCACGATGCCCAACTTTTGTTGAATATTTAGCCAGAACTACAGCCCCTTTAGTTGGAATAACGTAATTAATATTTTTATCCATATCAATATCATTGCCAAATGTTCTGGTGTCTAAATATACTCTGTTTTTTCTATAGGGTTGAGCATATGGTACTACTGTATATCCACGCCAATCAGTATGTACTCCAGAATTGTTCTCTACTCTTACGTTACTAGCTCCAGGCGCCTTTACAAGAACAACCGTTTCATTCATTGGCTGAGAAAGCGTGATACCATCTGCATGCAAGAGCATGCCCCCCTGTATACCATAACTAATCTGACGCGAGTCGGGGTCATAACTATAACCAAGATTTCCATTACCGTATCCACCTTTGTAGTTCATATTTGCAACTCCAGAGTTACCAGAAGAGTCATCGCCAGAACTTATTCCTTGTGTAACAGAATAACTCAGATTCTTATCGTCAAGCATGGTACCACTAAGGCCAATATTGTGTGAAGTTTTCCCATGCTTCTCCGAACTCATGTTATAGTTCAGCCACATAGAGTTATTAGACAGAAGTCGATCTAGTGGGACAGATAAGTTTAATGAAAGAACTTTATCTTTGTCGGTAATACTTGAGTTATCTGTCTCAGAATAAGCAATGGAGTAATTGACATAAGCAATATTACCTGCATAGGATACCTGCCAGTTTTTCTCGTCATCATTTGAATCGTAATAACTTTTTGTATACCCACTGAATGAAATTGAACCCCACTCTTGGAAATGCTGAGTTAGAGACATAGAGTATTCGTCTTTTTTCGAATGTGTTCTATCAAAAATCTCCAAGTCCGACCCCGAAGTCGAATTTTCATCTTGACGATCTGAAAATGAATAATAACCTGATGAATATTTGTTTATAGCTAGATTGAAGGTCGAATCAGTACTTGTGAACTCTTTCTGGTATTGTAGTCTGTTCTTTGTACCAGACACAGATTCATCATCCAAATCTGAATTAGAATAGGTACTATCTAGAGATATAGCCCCCATATTCCCAATGTCTTTCCCTAGTCCAAAAAGATAGGAGTTGTATTTTTCTGAATATTGAGTTCCCCCGTAGATTGTGAATTCACCGGGTAAACCCGCTCTCAATGTTCCCTCGAGAAAATCAGGGGATTCTGAGTTATCATTTCCAGTACGATATTTACCACCAGTTAGACTGAATTTGTATCTTCCTTCACGTTGAAGTATTGGTAATGTGCTATATGGAACTGTGTATTCGTTTATCTGACCATCACTTCCTTTTAACGTTACCTGCAGATCGCCACTACCACCTGTTGAATATAAATCACCAATCGAGTAAGGGCCTGCAGGTACTGTGGTCTGATAGACTACATTTCCTCTCTGTCGTATTGTAAGCAGAGATGTTGTTCTCGCAATTCCAGAAATTGTGGGAGCAAAACTTTGCATGGTATCTGGTAACATGTCATCGTCCGAGGCGAATTGCATCCCAGTAAACTGCATACTATCAAATAGATCTCCTAGCGTATTATATTCCCCAAGTGTCATTTGTGAGCCTTGGAGAACATTAAAATTACGCTGTAAGTAAGTGTTCAAACTATTCCAATGTAGTCCATTATCGTTATTATTACTGCTATCACCATCGTTGCTGGTTTCACTTCTAGTGAGATTTCCATCATATCTTAAACGCCAAGCTTTTAGATTAATACCGCTATGTATGCCAAGAAAATCATTCTCAGAATCTCCATTGCCGTTCAAATCTCGGCTTTGTGAACCATTGTAGTTGTAATTTAGCAGTAATGCATTGATGCCATCATCCCATAATTCGGGCGAGATACTACCTTTTGCTACTCTATCGAGACTCAGTTGGGGAACTGCAATTTCAAGCTTTAGATTTTTAACATTAAAGACGGCCGTTGCTGATGAAACATATTTTCCAATTGCTTCCGGTAAGGGACTAGATTCATCTACAATTTTTGTAGATGAATCTACTTTTATGCCTAGTTCGGAGAGTTGCTTTAATGAAAATTCTGGACGAATGGAACCCTTGTGATCTTTATCAGCGACAAAATTGATACGACGCGTATCAATATAGTTTTGGTTAAGATAGATATCAACTTCGTAAGGGCCTGGTGTTTGTCCACCTTGCTTCGAGAAGTAGTCCAAATCTATATTCTTGACCTCATCGCTTTCTAGACCAAGCATTTTAGGATTGAACTTCACTTCAGCCTTAAGTGAAATTGAGAACGCAGAAAATAATACAAAACATAACGTATGAACGGCATTCGCTTTATTCGACATGTACATTATATGTTTACTGAAGTTTCTTTCGTAATCCCACCGAAATCATTAATTGCGGACCAAGTTACTTTAGATCCAGCTGTTTGATCTATTTCCACACCACCCAATGGAGGAATAGTTAATCCCTTTTCTTTAACAAGTACATTATCAATTTTCATCTGGAAAATATTAACATAATATGGTGTTGGATTATCTATGCGAATGGAACTGGTTCTCTTTGTGAATTTCAACTTTGTATAAGCCGTTTGCACTGACTGTTTATTATTTAGGCTACTAGGTCTGAAGATTAATTTTATTTTATTATTAAGTGTAAACTGGAGTTTATCACCCTTTTGCCCGCCTTGAGGTGGTATAGCCATAACATTCAACCAGAATAATGTCTCTTTGCCTTTAGAAAGAGTTGATGTATCAGCTTTGGAGACGCGGATAGAGTTTTCTTGCCCACTATCAATACGGAAAAGAGGGGGAGTTATGGTAAATGGAATTTTACCGTTGGTATTGTCAATCCAACTACGTATCAGAAAAATACTACCGTCATCTGTATTATGAATCGTTAGAGGCGTTTCCTTACTATCCTCATTATAAATTAACCGTGTTCCACTCATTGAAATGGCAGCTTCAGAAACAAAGGGAGCCATCCCTCCTATGACAAAAACACAAGCGATAAATGAAGTAAGTTTAATTGACATTTTCGTACCCAGAGTAAGAAAAATAAAAATTGAATAAGGATCTAACTAGACCCTTATTCTGATTATCTATAACAATCAGTTATAAACAATTGAGAAACCAGTCACAGCAGTGAATTCACCACCTGTAACGGTATCCTGGCTCTGTACAACTGATGCGCTCAGGTTAATAGCTCCGGTACCATCTCCATTTAAAGGATAGGTAGCCGCTGCATCACTATTCGGCAGGATTCTTGCGCCAGCGGAGGCAGCATCATACAGGGCAATACCTACGCCTTTTGCCACAGAAGAAGCATCCAGAGAATAGAGTGTATTATCATCGGCATCAGGAGTGCCATGAGTAGCCCCGCTGGTTGTGAAACCAACTGAAGTTGCAGAACTCGGGCAACTGTTGAGATTAATAGTGAACGGGACACGTGCACTTTCAGAGCCTTTACCGGCAAGAGTTCCGGTTGAAATAACCCCCATATCGACACTCATATCATCAGAATCGTTCGATACGGTACAGGAATTAGCGGTAACGGTAGCATGAAGGTGCACACCACCACCGGCGGCCATTGCCATACTGCCACACGCAGCGAAAATAGTACCGGCAATTAAGGTTGTAGCAAAAATCTTCTTCATTTAATTATCGTCCAGTAGAAATTAATTATAAGTAATGTTGTAAGTAGCATTGCCGGTTAATTCGCCTGCAGAAAGAGGCGAATTAGACAGCATCGTAGCTGTGTATTCCAAGGTGTTGTTGCCTTCGGTAATCGGTTTTGCTGTTTCAGGTGTCCCATCAAACGCTATCGCTGTTGAGGGTAAAAAATTCTTCTGATTACCCGGTCCAATCATCCAAGATGAACTATCGACCCGTATTCCGTCGTTACGTAACGCTAAGTTTTTTGTACCAGAACTTGTGGTTTCCCCCGTCCATGAAACTACCGCATTTGATACTGTTGCAGGACAATCGGTTAAATTTATCTCAAAGTTTTTTGTAGCATCTGCCGCTACGGTATTGATGGTGCTCATCTGGCCGAAATCAACCGTTATATTCTGGCTGTCCGCAGCAATAACACAGGAACTCTCTTCGATTGAACCCGTGAAAGTAATAGTACCGTCTTCAGCGTGAGCGCTGAGGGCAGCTACCGCCAACAAAGCAGAAAGAGTAGTGCTAATTAAAGTTTTGCTATTCATGGTTTAGTACCCGATTCCTGTAATCGTTAGATGACTCCTCTATATGCAGGAGTCATTACTCATATAAACATAAACATGTATGTTTATTGTCTCGTTTGTAATTTTCGTACTGGCTCGTTTAACACTCTTCACATAATGCATTAGTGAACTATAAGCATATTAGTTAACAACAGAGATTATAGCCAGTAAGAGCGAGAGATAAAGTCTCTTTTGAGATCGATTTTTAGTAGACCACCATTTATTACCATACTCCATTAATTAATATACCCCTTATTAGTAATATCGTTATTAGTAACGTGATGAAATTAATTAATGTACACCGCTAATTAATACACCCCGTTATTAGTAACATTTTTATTAGTAATGTGAGGATATCACCATGAATAAACGTTTTTCTGACGAATAGATCATCAGTATTCTCCGTGAAGTTGAAATCGGGGTTTCTGCCCAGGTGCTGCGCCTTAAAAGCACTCTATCTACGATGCAACCTTCTACACGTGGCGTAAGAAGTTTGGTGGCATGGAAGTACCTGAAGTGAGCATCATAAGTCACAGGAAGAAGAGAACGTCCGTATAAGAAACTGCTCGCTGAGGATATGCATGATAAGGAGGCTCTTCATGTGGTACTGGGGCGAAGCGACAATAAGAACAGATCATGGCCTGGAATTTACCTGTCGCGCCCTGGATTGATGGGCCTTTGAACAATGTGTTGGGTTATATTTAATCTAGCCGGGCAAGCCCACTCAGAAAGAATTAATCGAGAGGTTTAATGGTCGCTTTCGCGATGAATATCTGAAAGAGCACCGATTCAGTAACATCATTTATGTCAGTGGCAATTATTAATAATTGCCGATGGAATAATAATATGCGCAGGCCCATTTGGCACTGAATCATCACACACCTTTAGAATCTGTAGCAGGTTAGAGAAACGGAGAATTTGAAGGTAAATGAACCCACATTACTATCTGACGATTGTATCTAATACTGGGTGGCAGATCACTTTTATGCACATCGACATTCATCATGCGTTGTTGGAGGTAGAAACATTGCCGTAATGTTATAGTTATGAGGAGAATTAATCATTGCGGTAAATAAAAAAGTCATTTTCAAGTCTGGGAAATTATTTACTGGCTTTAGGTATAAGTTATAGGTGGAGGCTGTATTTAACCTCCACCGCGAGTTATCTATAACAATCAGTTATAAATAATTGAGAAACCAGTCACAGCAGTGAATTCACCACCTGTAACGGTATCCTGGCTCTGTACAACTGATGCGCTCAGGTTAATAGCTCCGGTACCATCTCCATTTAAAGGATAGGTAGCCGCTGCATCACTATTCGGCAGGATTCTTGCGCCAGCGGAGGCAGCATCATACAGGGCAATACCTACGCCTTTTGCCACAGAAGAAGCATCCAGAGAATAGAGTGTATTATCATCGGCATCAGGAGTGCCATGAGTAGCCCCGCTGGTTGTGAAACCAACTGAAGTTGCAGAACTCGGGCAACTGTTGAGATTAATAGTGAACGGGACACGTGCACTTTCAGAGCCTTTACCGGCAAGAGTTCCGGTTGAAATAACCCCCATATCGACACTCATATCATCAGAATCGTTCGATACGGTACAGGAATTAGCGGTAACGGTAGCATGAAGGTGCACACCACCACCGGCGGCCATTGCCATACTGCCACACGCAGCGAAAATAGTACCGGCAATTAAGGTTGTAGCAAAAATCTTCTTCATTTAATTATCGTCCAGTAGAAATTAATTATAAGTAATGTTGTAAGTAGCATCGCCGGTTAATTCGCCTGGCAAGATAACATTGGATGTGTCGTTGGAAAATCCTGCAGTGTAATCCAGAGTATTGTTACCTTCAGTAATCGGTTTTGCTTCTTCTGGTGTTCCATCGAACGATACTGTTGTGCCATTTAGGATGGTAGTTTGGTTACCAGTGCCGATAATCCATCCCGCATTCGCTTCTTCCGCGCCATCGATATAAGCTTTTAGCATCTGCTTTCCGTCACTAGTTGTCTCACCAGACCAAGAAACCACAGCATTTGATACGTTTGCTGGACAATCAGTCAAGTTGATCTCAAAATGTTTAGTCGGAAGAAGCCCATCCCGAGACATACTAATTTGGCCGAATTCAACGGTAATATCCTGGCTGTCCGCTGCAATAATACAAGAACTATCTTCAATTGAACCTGTAAAAGTAATAGTGCCATCTTCGGCATGAGCACCGAAGGCAGCAACTGCTAGTAAGGCAGAAAAAGTAGAGCTAATTAAAGTCTTGCGATTCATGATTAAGTACCTAATTCCTATGGTAACTCTCATATATATGAAGAGTTACTGCTAAAATGTTTATACTACTTATTAAAAGTGGATGCTGATATAATTTGTTGATTTGAATCGTTATTGCAAATTCTCCTACAACGTAGAGCGGCAGTATAGCCAGAAACCGCGACAAATAAAGTCTCATTTGAGACAAATGTACAGCATAAAAATACACACATGGTAAAGGAATCAGATAGTTAGTGATACACTCGGTAGAATGTACTGCCTTTGTTAATTGAACTTTTCCTGGAAACTACTATACGTCAGTAAATATTGTGGTCCAGATCCGTCACGACAATTATCACTATAAGTGACAATACATTTATGAAAATATATAACACTTGCACTCATTTATCCTGAAAATATCTGAATCAGAATTTACTAGGCAATCTCTTCAGCTTCACCAGTTTTCCTGAAACAATCTCTATGTATTCTCCTTTCTTTAACTCCGCAAGGATCTTCATTATTTGAGACCGTGAGACACCACTACGCCGGTTGATGAAGTCCTGAACATTCACCTGACAGCGATAGTCTTCCGGATATGTCCATAATTCAATCAAAAGGGAGTGAATAGTTAAGTATGCATCAGTACCAACAAGCTCTTGGTCTTTCGCACTCATAACCAATAATCTATGCGCTAAAATCTTAGCAATATCATGCCAAAGACAAAATTCATCGGTTTTTCCAACGAATAATTCAAGCGGAAGAAAATAACCCATACAATCTGTCTCAGCGAAAATATGATGCGCAGGCCTGAAAGGAACATCGTAATATAAACTATAATTATCTACCAACCCAACAATCGATGGTGCGAAACCTGTTGCTATGTGAGAATTCTTCTCAACGTGACATATGGAATACACACCTTGAGTCATTAAAACAATCCCAGCCTCTTCTTTTTTTGAACCGAAGTTAAACGTTCTATTTTGTGATAAAGAAAATGGTTTGCTAAATGGGATTAACTTATCGTGCAAGTTTTGAATTGCATCGTATGGCATCGTTTGTAAGGAAAAAGTGAATGAATGAAGTTTATTGATCATGTATTATCCTTACCGTTCCATCTGGATTCCACTACAGTATAGTCAACAATTAAAATTGTACACAAGACGAAATAGTAATTTTTTCAAAGCATCAGCTCGAAATAATATATAAATGAAATTATCACTCTTGGACCGCCATCGAGGTTTCGAACCTCGTACCTACAACTCCTAATTGGTTGTTTGCTCTTCCAATCGAGCTAATGGCGGTTAATAGTAGATAGACACAACACGTTGTGTCTATAAATAGATCAAAGGAGAATAATAGATGAGCACAAACACACGACCTCATCTATCATCGCAGTCATTTTCATAAAAAAACGATTGCACGGAGAAATTGCGGTGAGGATATTATGTTATATAGCATAATATTATTTCCAACTTCCAACTTCTTCATTAGCTTATATTTTCTATGACTCATTTTCTTTTGCTCACGTATTGTAAGGCATGGGCGTACTTTAAATGAGTTGCTAAGGTGAAGTTCACAAGCTACCTGCTTCTCGCTTTGCGTGAGAAACCGTATTTTCTTTTCCTGCGCAGTGCTGTTCTCAAAATCGTTCAGGTAGTTGTAGGCTGCAACCAAAGAATAAGTGTTCGTATACTGCGGCAAACAAATAAAGCTGCAACCTTCATTAACAAAGCGCCCAGCTATTTTATTAGTAACTGAGTTCGAGAGGATTATCACCCTTTCTTTAAACTTATCGAAATTCTTTTCCTTGATATATAATAGCCCTTCCAAAGGGTTCATGTCGTTAATAATGACAAGATTCACTTTTGGCTCTGATGGATTCATGTAATAGTAAATGTTCTGGTATGAAAATAACGTACGAACTGCATGAATTAGATGATTGTTCTCACTCAAGGGTATTATATTTAGCATATGAACGAAGACACCTCGTAGATTTAAAAAACGCATTCTCGGTATTGCATTATGATAAATCAACATGACAGGAGTCTCTTTAGAGATCTGAATTAAGTTGATTTTAATGTGCAAGGAAAAATGATAACAGCAACAGTAGCCGATACCAGTCATCCAAACCTGCGACTTCGTCGTATAACTCCTGGCAGCCTGGTTAACAAACTTTAAATATATGCAATACAATATAATGGAACTGTTATATTCACTTACATCAGTTAGCCTCGATGCTAGCGTCCTATGCAGTTATATGCGAGTAAAATTTCTTAGCTTCTCAAGTAATTCGCCCGAGACATATATAATGTTTAAATGAATATATAAGGGCAACTTTTCGGGCGGGTAATACGGTAGCTGATCCTACCCACGTAATGTAGACACGGTCCTAAGCGAGATTCAGATTTTCAAATTGTTCCGGGCTGAGTCCGCCACAGGCACTGTGGCGACGCCACCGATTGTAATCACACTCGATATAATTAAACACCGTCGTCCGCATCATTTCCCGGCTGATAAAGCGTTCACCGTGGATACATTCGACTTTCAGTGAGTGGAAGAAGCTTTCTGCACAGGCATTATCGTAACAACAACCCTTTGCACTCATGCTACCGCGCAGGTTATGCCGCTTCAGTAGCGCCTGATAATCCGCTGAGCAGTACTGCCCACCACGGTCGGTGTGAACGATGACATTTTCCGGGCGCTTACGTCGCCACAACGCCATCTGTAGCGCATCGCAGGCCAGCTGCGCTGTCATCCGCGATGACATTGACCAGCCGATAACAGCACGTGACCACAGATCGATGACGACAGCCAGATATAGCCAGCCTTCATCAGTACGTAAGTAGGTGATGTCACCCGACCATTTCTGGTTTGGACCGCTGGCGTAAAAATCCTGCTTCAGCAGGTTCTCCGACACCGGCAGGTCATGCTCGCGGTAACTGACCGGGCTGAACTTCCGTGAAGCTTTCGCCCGAAGCCCCTGACGACGCAGGCTGGCTGCCACGGTTTTCACGCTGAAGCGGTAACCCTGAGCATGCAGTTCATCGGTCAGGCGCGGTGCGCCGTAGCGCTGTTTTGCCCGGTGAAAAGCCTCGTGCACGGCGCTGTCACAACTCAGACGCAACTGCTGGCGTGAGTTTAGCCTCGCACGCCGCTGAGCCCACGCATACCAGCCGCTGCGGGCCACCCGGAGGACGCGACACATGGCTTTGATGCTGAACTCAGCCTGATGTTTTTCAATAAAGACATACTTCATTTCAGGCGCTTCGCGAAGTATGTCGCGGCCTTTTGGAGAATGGCCAGCTCCTCGTCCCGTTCCGCCAGCTGGCGTTTGAGGCGAGCATTTTCAGCAGCGCGTTCATTTTCACGCTCAGAGGATGAGAGCTGTTGCTGCTGTTTACTGCGCCAGTTATAAAGTTGCGATTCATACAGGCTGAGTTCACGGGCAGCGGCAGCAACACCGATGCGTTCAGCGAGTTTCAGGGCTTCACTGCAAAATTCAGGGGAATGCTGTTTACGGGGCTTTTTGCTGGTTGATACTGTTTTTGTCATGTGAGTCACCTCTGGTTGAGAGTTTACTCACTTAGTCTCGTGTCCACTATTCGCGGGTAGGATCACTTTGGTTCCCACCACTATTTCGTGTACACCACTTTGTCGGATGAATCAGATTATGACCAGACGGCTCTCGCTGGACGCTTACGATTAATCAGGCCTAGTGCCGTTATGTTACTAATATCTGGACGGGAAAACGCTGGGGTAACAGCGCAATGGAACGGTTTTCAGAAACCTGAAACGGGGTGTGTGCCGGATAGCCAGTGCGGCGATAACTAATTACATCACGGAATAATACATTCAGCTCAGACCTCATCAATATAATGGCGGTCTGTCGCTGAATGAATCAGAACTATTTTTCTGGAAAAAATCTGAAGTCGTGGCCAGTTTTTGTTGACCACAACATAAACTCTAGATCAACTCTTCGCCTTCTGGATAGCGGCTTGCAGTATGTCTTGCGAGATGCTGCCCGGTATCACAGAGATACGCTTCATATCCGGCCTATGCGCCTGTGGCATAACCACGAACGCCGGGGTACCAGTGAAATTCATCTGTTGTGCCAGAGTCTGGTTCTTCCGGATCGCATCAAACGCTGGTCCAGCCTCTGAGCTCTGCTTCATGGTGGTAAAGTCCTTTTCATTCAGATAAGGTGCTGCTGCCTTCTGCACATCCAACTCCGTCATCTTTCCTTCCATATGTCCGGTCTCAAACAACGCGTTATGATATGCCAAGTATGCCTCCCCCCCCTTAGTCTGCCAGATTTGTTCTCCGGTACGCGCAGCTAAAGCTGACACTGGCCAACGGGAAGCAAAAATGGGGAATTCTTTAAATATAAAACGTACATCTGGATTACCTTTCACCAACGCGTCCACCACCGGTGTCATTTTGTTGCAATAACTACACTGGTAGTCAAAGAACATGACAACTGCCGCCTTTGCATCTTCCGGCCCCACGGAAGGGCTGAGCTTGTCCAGCAGCGCGGCCTGGCTTGTCAGTGCCATCTGCTGGAGTATTTGTTTCTGTGAAGCTTGCTGGCGCTGGTGCAAACTTTCTCCTGCCGCGACCAAGAATTCTGGATGTTCCCCAAGATAGGTCGCTATCACTTCTCCCATTTTATCCGGATGAGCAATCAGATAATCCTCCGCAATCTGACCAATTTGCGCCCGTTGTGCGGCAGTTAGCTCGGCAGTTAGCTCGGCAGTTAGCTCGGCAGGCGCGACATCAGCGGCTCGGGCAACAGACGTCACTGACACTAAACCACTTAGTGCCAGAAATATTCCCAAACAAGTGCGGGACGATGATTTTAAAGGAAATTGTAACGGCATAGTTTCATTCTCATGTAAATTGATCTAGCTAGACTCTGCCGGTAGCACAACATGCTATCGCCATGCCAAGTCTGACAGTTTAGGGTTGTTCGTTCTTATGGGCTGGAGGGCTCATACTGACCCGCCGCACTAGTCGGTGTGCTCCCACTTACAGCCAGCGCTACTGCCGGCATGACATGGCCGTAATCATTAATTGTCTGCCAGCGCAGGTGGCAGACTTTACTGGCATCGCACCAATTCTCTGTTCTTTGGGAAAATGGGGCCACTACACCCGCCTCATCCACAGTATGTCCATTGGAATTTAGCTGAAATAACGTTACATAATAAGGGGTTGGATTCTTCACCATAACCATGTTGTCTGTGCGAGACCATTCCAGTTGCGCATAGGCATTTTCCGGGTTTCCGTTTAAGCCTGCCGGACGATAAATCAGTTTCATGGCTGAACGTATCGCCATCTGTACTGACTCTGAACCGGCTTTCCCGGACGGTATGGAGGCAATGCTCAGGGTAAAAAGACTCTCACGGTCTGATGGCAACGAACCGCTAGTTCGAATGAGCCGGATTTTATTTTCCCGGCCTCCTTGCAGAACGAACAGCGGCGGTGTGGCTATAAAGGGCTCCTGAGTAACCTCAGGCTTGTCTACTCCGGCCCAGCCTCCACCGGGCAGAATTTTCGTTTTTAGTAGATAGGGCTCCGGGGACTTATTCCGGACCAATACAGTAATACTCTGCTGCTTCTCCCCGTAAACAAATCGGGTGCCACCGATCACTACCCCGGCCTGTACCGGGACACTGTTAGCTGCCAGCATCAACATACTTAGGGACAACAGCACGCCTGTACTTGCCGGGCACAAGAACAATGCCGGAGATAGGTGGCTACGCATAGGTCAGCATAAAGGTGGCCGAAGCATTCGCCATACCAGCAGCAACCGCAGCTCCGTCGGCAATATATCGGGCATAGAAATTCATTTTTACTGCACCCTGGTCTGCCGTAAGTCGTATCTGCTCACTTTCGTTACCCACTGGTATTAGGGTTTTGTCCTGGTTATAAATACCGACCCCCATCCCAGATGCATATCCGCTTCCCCCAGTTAGGGCCAGCAGGTCAGGATTCAGTTTGTCCAGCTGCCCCTGGAAACTCACAGTAACACCACTTGCGGCACCACCACATTTCTCAAGATAGATAGCGAACGGTTCATAACGTGTGCCGTCACCGGTCTGAAAAAACTGCTTAGCCGGCACATTTCCCATAACAACCGTAAAATCAAGGGAGTCTGGTGAGACAACACATGTGTTGTCGGTTATAGTGCCAGTTATATTAACTTGGCCATCATGAGCCTCTGAGGCTAAGCTAAATAAACCGACAAACACAAAGAATAGAATATGTAGGTTCATATTATAATAGATCCAAGTTTTCTTTTTCATATTCAATTTTTTAAGCAATCACTCGTATGTTATTGCTAGGGTTGCGATCGCATCAGCTTGCCCTGCAGTTATTTTGTTTTTAGTTTGAATATAACGCGCTCTCCAGTTTATCGTATAATTACCTGCTGAAACGGTATTTAGCGCTTCGACTTTAGTATTAACATTTACGGGCAGATAATTTTCATTGAGTACCTGAATACCGATACCCGAAGCAGACTGAGATCCAGATGATAATTTTATCGCCCCATTGAGACTAGGATCTGCATCGGCAACAATTGTTGCTTTCACGTGCGTATCAGCATCACATATTAAGCTGATTGGTGGTATGGTGACAGCCTTAGATGTTGAACCGATACCGGTAAAGTCTGTGACGAAATAATCCCCCATAGGTACTATGACCTGCGATGTTTTTATTTCGCATCCCGTGGATTTCAACACTACATTAGTGGCACTAAATGTCATTGTATTAGAAACAATTGAATCATATTTTTGCCTAATATAAGGAGACGGATAGACAATTGTCCCGCTAGCTATTGGGTTTGAAATCGCAATCAATTGCACCCGATATCTGGCTATAGGATAATAATCATTACCCTCAGGGTTAGAGCCATCGTCTTCCGAAAGAGGGACAGCTGTATTTGGAGAAATTGATTGAGAATTACTAAAGAGGACTTTTATACCAACCCCATGAACAGTTGTCTGATATACCTTATCAAAACCTGATGCAGGTGTTGTCGGATTAACATATTCAACCACCCGATGGGTTGTACCAGTGCACTCTACCGTAGGATGGACTGATTCATTCACATCTTTCGAGTCCCACAAGATAGTTCCCGGTACAGTGTCTCTCCCGACAGTGATAACTCCTGGCATATTGACCATGGTATTAACAGTCGACCCACTAATAAAATAACACGTATCAGCAAAAGTAAAAAAAGGAACAATAATAAAAACAAAACTAATAAACAGTCTCATAAATCACCTTTTACTGATACGTCACATCAAAATACATTAACGAATTGGCTGAGCCGGCCGTGACCACGCTCATCGTAGATTTGTATCGAAGGAAAAACATAAGCGTGTTATTTTCAGGAACCATGGGAAAACCTTGTGAGATTGTATTTATAGGTATAACAGTATGTGATTCATCAAGGATCTCGATTCCTACTCCTGAAGCATACTCAGGACTGGATCCAGATAAAGCAAGTAGAGTAGGGTCATTCTTATCTTGCACTCCCGAAAATTTCATTTTAGCGCCTGTTATATTATCCGAGCAATTCTTAAATTTAATTTCAAAAGATTTAGAATCGGTTGTACTACCAACATCTGGAAAAGATCCTGTTGAGAAATCCCCCATATTCACGGTTTGATTTTGACTGTCTTCTGAAATATCGCACGTCACATCAGTAATAGTACCTGTAAAGCTCATACCTACATTCCCGCCTGCTAAAACATTTAGAGCTATACTTCCGCAGAAGAACGTTGCAAGACCCAATAACATTGACGCTCTAGACATCTATCTGCACTCCATTTTCTGACGAACCAATTGCAGTTTACTTTCAGGTATCTGATATTTTACATGGCATTGCTGGTCTAGGCTCTCACCCCATTGAGCACTCAGAGTTCCGGTCGTCGCCAGACCCGACAGATAGGCCTCGCCATCATCACCGACAATGGTGTCACCCCCACTGTCGCTGCGGCTCACCGTAGCACCGAATGGTACCGGCCTACCGTTATGTATCAGAGTTACCAAGGTGCGTTTACCCACTCGGGCTATGAAATTTGCCCGCACAACCGCACCTTGAGTTGGCACCACATTGACTACCGCCTCATCAATATCTGTTTCGTCGTTCAGAGAATTGGTATCCAACGCCATACGGTTAAGACGGTAATTGGTTGCGTACGGCACCACCGCATAACCTCTCCAGTCAGTGTGCACACCCGGCTCGTTTTCGACGTTTACGTCATTAGCACCCGGTGCTGCAATCAGCACGTTGGTGTCACCTAGTGGCTGTCCGAAGGTAATGCCGTTTCTGTGGGCCACAACTCCCCCACTCAGACCGTAGTTAACCTGCTGGTAATCACCATTGTCGTTGTAGCTATAAGCGGCACTCGCGTCACCATACCCACCATTATATTCCATACTGGCACTTCCGCTGGCTCCGCCACCGTCGTGATTCTGGTAACCCTGCTGCAGGCTATAATTCAGGTTGTTGTCATCCAGCAGTGTACCGTTCAGACCGGCATTCTGGGTGGTGTTGCCGTGTTTGTCCGTACTGATGTTGTACGTTGCGTAAGTATTGTGGTTTTGTTGAGTTACATCACCGCCTGGATGCATCCACTGTCCAATTGGCAGTGATATATTGACGGCGTAGATCTGGTCACCGTTCGGCTGACCGGGCGATTTACTGTAGTTATAAGTCACACTGTAGGTGATCCCCGCCAATGTGTTGCTGTAGCCCGCCTGCAGCAGGTTATTTTTTTCATCTGTATGCCAGTAAGTCTGTTGGCTACCAGTCACATACACCGACCCGTTCTCACCCAATTGCTGAGAGATGTTCACCTGGGCCTTACCCCGCTTGGTGTAGTAGAGATTGTAGTAGTTGGTCCAGTCAGGTTCATCATCATCCTGGGTATCCTCCTTATAACCGTCCATACGGCGGTAGGTAGTTTCATCCAAGGTGTAGAAGCCGGAGGTTGAATAGCGGTAACCCAACAGTTGAAAGTTGGTCCCAACACTGTTCAGGGATTTGGCATACAAGAAACGGACGGACTGTCCCTGATGTGTGCTGTCATCAGCCAGTGTGCTGCTCGCCTGGGTCGCATCGATGGAAAGCGCACCATAATTCCCCATATTAAGCCCTAGTCCCAATGCTACTGAGGAGTAGTCATTAGAGAACTGGGTCCCTCCATAGATGGTGAAGCCATAAGGTAGACCCCAAATCAGGGTTCCCTGTGCAAAATCAACATTGTCTTGAGTATCGCCATTACTGCGATACTCTGCTGCAGTGACGGCGTACTTAAGTCGCCCTTCTCGTTGCAGAATAGGTACCGCCGAATATGGAACGGTGTAATTGCTGGTTGTGCCATCTGACTCCTTCACCTCCACTATAAGGTCGCCACTAGAAGATGTGGGGAATAGATCATTAATTTCAAAAGCCCCCGGCGAGACGTAGCTCTGATATATGACGTACCCGTTCTGCTTGATGGTTACCTGCGCGTTGCTCCTGGCAATGCCACGAATAGTTGGAGCGAAGCCCTTCATGCTATCCGGCATCATGTTGTCGTCTGAAGCCACCTGTATTCCGCGAAAACTTAAAGAGTCGAACACGTCCGATGGTGTGTAACTGTCACCTATGGTCAATTCGCCCTTCAGTGGAATAATCGCCCTTTCAACATACGTGCTGACATGTTGAGTATCACTTTTTCCACTTTCATTTTTACTGTCATAATTCCAAGTAGAGAAATCTCGCAAACGCCAAGCACCCACATTCAGACCGCTGTTCAGGCCCAAGAAGTAGTTGTTGTCTGACGTCCCATCTTCGCTATGGTCTCTGCTGTTGGAACCGGTAAAGTTATAATTTAGGGTTAAGGCATTTATCCCTTCGTCCCACTGGTCTGGGGGGATGTACCCACGGGCGTTATTACGTAGCGCAGCCTGAGGGATACTGATATCCAAGCGCAGCTGTTCATAATCGAACGTCGCTATGGCTGCCGGAATTGCTGTAGCAATGTTAACGCAACTGCCTAGTTCTGCTTTCGTCAGTGCCGGGAACGGCTCACGATTAATTCCCATCGAGTCTAGTGCTTCTGGGGTCAGGCAGGCGATCAGTCCCGAATCATCCGGGAGGGGTGTCGATACAGCACTTGTAGGCGTGTTGGTATTGATAATACCAATTGGAGCAACCGCTGGGGTTGTTGGTAACGATTTACCGTCCTTCTCTTTAAATTTCACATCGCGGGTGGCTACAAAATTACCATTAAGATAAACATCAACTCGGTAGTCTCCCGGTGCCTGACCATTCCCCTCAAAGCGAGAAAGATCTGCCACAGCACCCGGGTCGCTTGACAGAAAAGCTGGGTTGAAATAGTTATCAGCCCACCCTTTTTGTGAAGCTATTATACCCAATAGAGCCAGCGCCAGTGTCCCCAGTTTGCTACAGACCACAGGATAGTTAATTCGTTGATGTTTGCGTTTCATGCATTCCTGAACCTTGCTAAAAATATTACCGCCCCTGTTTGCATGCATACCAGTGGCATCAGCTGACGCGTGTCGTTTTTATTTTTTCTCAGCTTGTACATGTCTGAGTTGGAGTATCCGCACCGTAATCATTCACTGTCTGCAGAGTCACCTTTCCACTACCACCACCAGGGACATCAATAGTTAGAGCCCCCTTTGGCGGTACCATAGAATTCGGCAACCTATGTCCGCCTACATTAAGCTGAACAGTTGATACGTAGTACGGTGAAGGGTTTGTCATTGTTAACTTTCCGCCAACCACATTGCAGCGCAGCGTTTCAGAAGCCTTGATGGACGGCGTGGACAGGTTCTTCGGACGAACAAAAAGTTTAATAATGCTCTGAGTGGCTATCTGCAGCATATTTCCCTCTAGCTTGTTCTTATCCACCGACGGAATGGCTTTGCTGTTCAGGTAGAACACACTTTCCCGATCCGTGGGTAAATTTGGTCCGACATACATAATACGCAGGGTGTTTTCTTTCTTCGGATGCATAACAAACAACGGAGGTGTCAGAACGAAGTCAGACGATTTATTACCATCCACATTCGCCACCCAAGACTGAATGAGGAACGTATTACTCTCTGATGAGTTGGTAACGGGTAGGGAAACCTGCTTTTCACCTTGTGGGTAGATAACCCTAGTTGCCCCTAGTGCAATACCACCTGCATGTGCCGGCATTACCGCGTTAATTCCCAGAGCTACTACTGTAATTACACGCAGCCAAGAGTGCGCCGTAACCGCCATCCGAGCAGCTATTTTTGTAACGTTATTTCCAGTGTTCATATCGCTTTCGCTTTTCTCTCTTTTTTGCAAACCGGATGGCCATTCGTAGATTTACTGATAAACCACGTTGAACCACACCTCTGTTCCCGCATCACCGGCTTTTACCGTCGTACTGGTCGCTCGATAACGGGCTATATAACTCAGTACGTTCTCGCCGTCCTGTAACGGCGCATACCACACCGGGGTGGTATCCGGTATAAGTAGATTCCCTTCAGCATCAAAAATACCGATTCCAACCCCCTGTGCCGCACCAGCACCCTCGCCGGCCTTAAAAACTTGCGGATCTTTTCCATCAGATTCACCTGTGAATAACACACCGGCTGACTGGCTCACCGTGGTGTCGCAGTCCTCGAGCTTTATCTGGAACGGCACTGGATCTTCCCAGTCACCGAGAAACCTAAACTCGTTACTGCGCACCTGCCCCATCTGTACGGTCTGCTCTCTGCTATCAGCACTGACTGAGCAGGCTGCATTCACAACTTGGCCATAGAAATGCACATCACCGCCATGAATATTGACGTAGTGGTTATTTCCGGCCTGCAAAGGAGAAATTGACAGAATGAATCCGAGAGACAACAGCGTGCAGCAGAATTCGTGACGTGTTTTCTGTCGCATAACGCACTCCTGTTGCGATAATTCGGCTTTAACTATCTCTCTCCTAAAGGAGAGAGATAGTTACTATCCAATAAATCAGGAATAAACCATATTGAACGTCGCAGTAGATGCAACGTTACCAGGTGTTGCTGCACCGGTAGCGATATAGTCAACACTTAGAGGAATAACGTTTTCACCATCAATTAGAGTAACTGCAGAAGACGTATCGCCGATATTCAGAACCTGACCATCCGGACCGTACAGCTGCAGAGCCACATTAGACGCAGCACCCGCGCCAGCAGTGTTAGCCAATACACCAGCCATGGCTGAATCAGATTGACCATTAAAGATCACAGCAGCATTTTGACTGACAGTTGTGTCACAGTCTTCCAGCGTAATTTTGAAATCTTCTTTCTGGTTTGCAGTTTGACCTGCAGAAGTTAATTTCGCAGAGCGAACCTGGCCCAGAGTTACAGTTTGATCAACCGAATCAGAAGACACGGAGCAGGCAGCATCTACAACCTGGCCAACAAAGTTTACGGTACCACCGGAAACGGTATTAGTAGTAAAAGGGGCAGCACTTGCAGCAGAAACTGCACCGCCAGCCATCAGAGCAGTAATCGCCATTGCCAGAATTTGTTTTTTCACTTTAGAAATCCTTATTTAAAAATAAACAACGTATAAAAAAACCTATCTATCAAGAATAGACTTAACCACAAATAGATTAAAATTTAAGACTATCCAATACTCCATCACATTCTACTTCCTTAACTTATTAATGAAATTAAGTTATGAAAACACTATTCGTGCTGAGCGAAACCATTATCGACAAAATAGTAATTTATTTTCAATTTTTAATGTGTCTCTTTTGAGACAGTAATCCAGCTCATTACTTCTAAACTAGATGTTCATGGAATATCGATAATAGTTCAAAAAATGTTCATTTTTCGAGTTTCAAATAAATAAGCTGTTTGTATATTAGAAAATAACAAATAACGCGATCTAATTAAAATCGTATAAGAAAAAATATAATAATTAACACAATACATCCTTTACTTCTCAATAAACTTAGAATATTATAAATAATAACATACGGTTTCAGCAAATTCAGAACTTTCATTTATTACAATTGGCTATAGCAACAAGCATTACTTAGCAGAACTCTGTCATCGTATTGATGATAATGAATTAAAAAATGTATTAATCAAACGTACATAGGCGTGCACCAGATTGCGCTACGTGAATTCTGAAAGGTTTCCGTGGTTGGCACCCGTCAGATTTTACGTAGCGCTCTTTAGTATGAGGTGTCTTGTCCCTGAATCCTGTCAGTAGGTCTGCTCTAACCCAGTCGGGAACGGTGATCCTACCCACGTAATGTAGACACGGTCCTAAGCGAGATTCAGATTTTCAAATTGTTCCGGGCTGAGTCCGCCACAGGCACTGTGGCGACGCCACCGATTGTAATCACACTCGATATAATTAAACACCGTCGTCCGCATCATTTCCCGGCTGATAAAGCGTTCACCGTGGATACATTCGACTTTCAGTGAGTGGAAGAAGCTTTCTGCACAGGCATTATCGTAACAACAACCCTTTGCACTCATGCTACCGCGCAGGTTATGCCGCTTCAGTAGCGCCTGATAATCCGCTGAGCAGTACTGCCCACCACGGTCGGTGTGAACGATGACATTTTCCGGGCGCTTACGTCGCCACAACGCCATCTGTAGCGCATCGCAGGCCAGCTGTGCCGTCATCCGCGATGACATTGACCAGCCGATAACAGCACGTGACCACAGATCGATGACGACAGCCAGATATAGCCAGCCTTCATCAGTACGTAAGTAGGTGATGTCACCCGACCATTTCTGGTTTGGACCGCTGGCGTAAAAATCCTGCTTCAGCAGGTTCTCCGACACCGGCAGGTCATGCTCGCGGTAACTGACCGGGCTGAACTTCCGTGAAGCTTTCGCCCGAAGCCCCTGACGACGCAGGCTGGCTGCCACGGTTTCCACGCTGAAGCGGTAACCCTGAGCATGCAGTTCATCGGTCAGGCGCGGTGCGCCGTAGCGCTGTTTTGCCCGGTGAAAAGCCTCGTGCACGGCGCTGTCACAACTCAGACGCAACTGCTGGCGTGAGTTTAGCCTCGCACGCCGCTGAGCCCACGCATACCAGCCGCTGCGGGCCACCCGGAGGACGCGACACATGGCTTTGATGCTGAACTCAGCCTGATGTTTTTCAATAAAGACATACTTCATTTCAGGCGCTTCGCGAAGTATGTCGCGGCCTTTTGGAGAATGGCCAGCTCCTCGTCCCGTTCCGCCAGCTGGCGTTTGAGACGAGCATTTTCAGCAGCGAGTTCATTTTCACGCTCAGAGGATGAGAGCTGTTGCTGCTGTTTACTGCGCCAGTTATAAAGTTGCGATTCATACAGGCTGAGTTCACGGGCAGCGGCAGCAACACCGATGCGTTCAGCGAGTTTCAGGGCTTCACTGCGAAATTCAGGGGAATGCTGTTTACGGGGCTTTTTGCTGGTTGATACTGTTTTTGTCATGTGAGTCACCTCTGGTTGAGAGTTTACTCACTTAGTCTCGTGTCCACTATTCGCGGGTAGGATCAGTACTCGATCAGCACTACACCGTTGCCGCCGCTGCCACTGCGATGAATGTCGGCAAATCCACGATGGACACATGGGTTCGACAACTGAAAGAAGAGCGAGCGGGAAAATAACCCATAGCTTCACCCATGACACCTGAGCAGATTGAGATACGTGAGTTGAAGAAAAGACTTCAACGCGTTGAAATGGAAAGGGATATATTAAAAAAGGCTACCGCGCTCTTGATGTCAGACTCCCTGAACAATTCTCATTAGTTGAGAAACTCAGGGCGCGGTTTCCTGTTGCCGTTGTGTGCAACGTGTTTGGGGTTCATCGCAGCAGTTATAAATACTGGCGGCAGCCCAGGAAGCCTGACGCCACGAGAGTGGCATTACTGAGCCTTGTGCGCGAAGTTTATCGCGAAAGTAACGGCTCAGCAGGAGCGCGAAGCATTGCCGCGATGGTTACCACCAAAGGTATAAAGCTGAGCCGCTGGCGGGCAACAAAGCTGATGAAAGCACTAAATATTATCAGCTGTCAGCAACCTGGTCATCGTTATAAGATGGCGTCTAAGGAACACATTGAGATCCCTAATTATCTGGATCGCCAGTTTGCTGTTACCGAGCCTAATCAGGCCTGGTGCGGTGATGTGACTTATATCTGGACGGGAAAACGCTGGGCTTATCTGGCTGTTGTACTCGATTTGTTTTCCCGTAAACCGGTTGGCTGGGCGATGTCATTTTTCCCTGATTCAGCACTGACAGGTAAAGCCCTGTCGATGGCCTGGGAAGCACGGGGAAAACCGGCTAATTTACTGTATCACTCGGATCAAGGAAGTCACTATACCAGCAGGAATTTCAGACAGTTACTGTGGAGATATCAGATAAAGCAAAGCCTGAGTCGCCGGGGAAATTGCTGGGATAATAGTCCAATGGAACGGTTCTTCAGAAGCCTGAAAACAGAGTGGGTTCCGGATAATGGGTACGCTAATTTTAGCGAAGCCAGTACAGCGATAACGAATTACATCATGGGATATTACAGCCAGCTCAGACCTCATCAATATAATGGAGGTCTGACGCCGAATGAATCAGAACGATTGTTCTGGAAAAACTCTAAAGCCGTGGCCAGTTTTTGTTGACCACTACAGGGGGGGGCATTATCCAGCCTGAAGGGGATGAAATATAGCCTGGCGTTGGGATCGCATGTCTATGAATGCAATACACCGGCTCCATTTGAGAATGAAATAGCCAACGACCTCTACGGAGAGAATTTAGTAGCCAGTTGAACTCTCTCACCTGCTATCATTGATGCGCTAATATGCACTTATATACGCTTTTCCAAGCCGGACCGAGAGAATAAGCGCACCACTCACTTTCAGAGATCTTCCTACATATCCGATGGTTATTGGCTCCGGAGGTCAGCAATAACCAGCTTCAGCGGCCAGAACCGGAGAGGCTGCTGGAAGCCTCCTTTCCTCTGTGTTTTCCATTTTCTGTAATTCCCGGCAACCCGCGTACTCAGGGGGAATTTCGCACCGTTCCCCAGGATGTTGTGCCCTGCCTTTCCTTTCACCCCATCATCCAGGCTAAAAGGATCACATAAGGATCCTTTTCCGATCCTGCCGGACATTTTTCTTTTTCCGCTTTCTGGTATATTTACACAAAGCGGAAATACTCCCTGCCCGCCTCTGCGGGTTTTTTCAGTGGCGAAGCGGCGCCATGAAGGCGAAAATAGACGCAGTTTTTAACCAGATTGCGCTACGTGAATTCTTTTTGTTTTTGTGGGGCAAACCCCTGCAGAATTTACGTAGCGCAACTTTCGTATTGAGGTGTCATGTCGTTACATCCTGTCGCCCTGAATGTCCCGGCTCAGCCGGGTGGCTCCCCGGACTACGGCCGCGCGATCGCCCTGCGGCGTATGGCCCTGCATTACACCGAGCTGCCGAAATATCTGCTGGCACCGGAAGTGGCCGCCCTGCTCCACTATCTGCCGGACTGGACACAGCACGGTCTGGTCAACACGCTGTGGAACACCGGTGCGCGGATCAATGAAGCGCTGGCCTTAAGAAGGCGGGATTTCAGGCTGAATGACGCCATTCCGCATCGGACAGCACCACCAGGCAGCGGCGAACCGGTGGTGCTGTCCGATGCGGATTACGTCCGGGAAATGCGCAATCTGTTTGCCAGTACTCGGGAGAAGTTTGAAACCGATGCGCTGACGGGGGGAAAACGCGCCATGCCGGTGTGGAGTGTGACGGACCGGACGGTGAGGAACTGGCTGAAAGGGGCGGTGAACGAGGCGTCGCGTGACGGCGTCACCTTTACGGTGGAGATCTCCCCGCATACGTTACGCCACAGTTTTGCGATGCACCTGCTCTATGGCCACACCCCACCGAAGGTGCTGCAGTCAATGATGGGGCATGAAAAGTATGAGAGTACCGAGGTATATACGAAGGTGTTTGCGCTTGATGTGGCCGCCAGTCAGAACGTGACGTTCACCCTGCCGGTGGCGGAGGCGCTACTCCTGCTGCGGGAAAAGAGGTAAGGCCTCACGGGCATGAAAACCAGCGGCACCAGAGGGGGGTATCTGGCGCACCGGTCAGTGCGGGCGAGTTTAAGGCGGGGTCAGCAGGTCACTGAGGACTTCCACATCTCGGGTATTAATAATACCTGGCTGCGTACCCGTAAACTCCCAGCTACCATTAACTATCTCACCTGTTTCCATATCTTCGATAAGCTGAGAGACATAGCGGGCAATCTGTACCTGACCGTCAACCTGGATCCAGTAAAATCCTTCTTTCATCATCATTATCTCTGAAGCTATTATCCCTTAAGAATAGTACTGCACGCTGCCCTGTGCACACGGACAACCAGAAATTATTTCAGGCGTTCATCAAAGCAGAAATCCACCGGGACCGCCTGGCTGACAATCTTCGTGTATTCGGGATGGGCGGGACTGAGCAGGTAATTGTACTCCACCGGTGAGAGCGCACTCGGAATGCGCAGCGCCACCGCTTCCCCCCTTAGGACCCACTGATCGCCGATATCGGCCAGTGCTGCCGGGGCTTCCGATGCCGCCCAGTTCTGCGGCAGGCTCTCATTTTCAATCACCTGAATCAGCGCATCCGGCACGTCCACCCACAGCAGGGTAAAGAAATCGAGCAGATTCGCGGCATGCAGATGCACCAGGGTTTCGAGCATGGTCAGTGAGGCGGCTTCCGAGGTGTACACCATGGCGGTGCCCATGCTGTTCCAGCGGCCGCCCGCCTCTTTTGCGCCCTGCCCTGTCCACGCCGTCATCAGGTAACGGGTTTTGGTCAGACGCCACAGCTTCAGGAGTACACCCCGTGTTCGAGGCGGGTGATGAGTTTCATCACTTCCCAGGCACCGGACTCGGAGGCCAGCAGGTCGGCAGGTTTTTTCCAGCCCAGTGCGCGGCTGGGTTCATTGAGCCATTGCTGAGCCGCCGCTTTATCCCCTTCAAACAGATCCACCGCCTTATCCAGTACGCGGATGAACCGCACCAGACGTTCGCTCTGAGCCGGACTGAAACGGGTTTTACTGTTGCGGTTAAACGTGGTGCCGGGAATACCGGTCATGCGGCGCAGATCGGCCTGGGTGATGTGCGCCCAGGAGACGATGCGGCTGGCCACTTCGCCTTCCAGTCCTTTATCAATCTCGTCAACCAGCATCAGGCTGTCGGACACGTTCAGCCCGACGTGTTTCCACAGGTTGTCAGGGCTGTGAGCAGATGTTGTGGGTGTAAAAACCTTCATAGCTACCTCCGGATGGTATTTTTAGTATAACCATATGGTGATTTCCGGGCAAGTTATGTGCGGATTCTTACCTATAAATATGGATGAACTGAGAGTTGGCTGTATCTCTTAGCTTAGATATAAATCAGATGATGATGAACACGTTACTCTCGTCACAGGACTCACCACTGTAGTGAGTAATAACCACTATAGAGAGTAGTAAGCTGAGAGACATATCACTTGTCGCAACTAAATCGACTCAGAAACTGCTATCTCAGGTGTGTAAATTACGCTGCAGAAAGAACTAACCACTGTAAAGAGAGGATTGACTCATCACAGTGGTCACTGATTTCAATCAGAAGAGAGATCGTGCTCACTACACGCCGTTGTGGCAATAATACCTGCATCTTCTTTCCTATCCGGAAATACCCCTTTCAGTGCATCCGGCTCTCCTCGTAAACGTTAGCAAGCGCCATGATGCGCGATGAATAGGTGTTTCTGACTTCCATCCTTAGGTAAAGGTTGACTTCGGGTACTCCCATGCGAAAAAGCCTCTTACCCTGCCCGATCGTCCGGTACAGGATTTCACCTATGAATTTACCGGTATTGTTTCTGCCAGAAAACCCCATGTCTTACTCAAACCGGGTTTTGGTGACTTGCTCCACTGATGCATAAGGAATTTGATACCTGTACGGTATTTCCGAGCCACCCAGTGAGCCAGCTTCCAGAACAAGACATGATCGATATAACTGAACACTGTGACTATAAAAGCCAAGCAGCCCAGCATTTCAGTTTACGGTTGAGCATATCAGCCATATCGATTTTGCTTTAATTGTAATTTCCTCATACTGTGTCGTCAGTGTCGCTGCTAGGTCGAAGAAACCTTTAAACCGCTACCCTTCTCCATGTAATGGGCGTCCATATATGGATCAGTAATTCAGGACACCTCGAAATCCTGTTAATGTTAAAACAGTGAACGTGAGGTAATCCATGATCAAAACTCGTCGGACTAAACGCACATTTTCCCCAGAGTTCAAACTCGAAGCTATCGAGCAGGTTGTTAAATACCAGCGCGATGCCGGGAAGTCGCTCAGGCACTCGAACTCAATCCTGACCATCTGCGTAAATGGATACGGTTGTATAAACAAGAACTTTTGGGTATTGAGCCCGTTGGTCATGCTATTACACCTGAACAACGCGAAATTCAGCAGCTTAAAGCGCAGATAAAGCGTCTTGAGAGGGAAAAAGAAATACTAAAGCAGGCTGCCGTGCTGATGAGCGAATCCCCCGGAAAGTTATCGCGCTAATCACACGGCTGAAAGTAAAGTGGCCTGTGCAGGTTCTTTGTCATTTATTCGGTATTCACCGTAGCGTTTATTACGCGCAGGTGAAGCATCCGGTTAATGTGCAAAGAATTGATTTACGAAGTCGGGTGAGAGCATTCCATGCTCTCAGTCGTGGTGCTGCAGGGAGTCGGGCAATCAGCCAGATTTTACGCCAGAGTGGCGTTGATGCAGGCCGGTGGCTGGTGCGACGACTGATGCAGGAGTGCGGGCTGACCAGTCACCAGCCTGTTAAAGATCGCTACCGGATAAATGAAGACAACAGTCCGGCATTGCCAAAATTATTGTATCGGCAGTTTAACCCCGCCGCACCAAACCGCGTCTGGTGCGGCGACATCAGTTTTATTCGCCTGCAGGTCAAATGGTGCTATCTCGCACTTGTCGTTGATCTATATTCACACCGGATTATCGGTTCAGCCCGCTCATTAACCGCTGATGCAGATTTGGTGTGCCGGGCTTTGCGTAATGCTCTGGAAACACGACCGCGTGATGGCCGTCTGTTGTTTCATTCAGATCAAGGTGTTCAATATAAAAGCAATAAATACAGAAAGTTACTATGGCATTGCGAAGTGATGCAAAGTCTGAGCCGCAGAGGGAATTGCCTAGATAATTCGCCGATGGAAAGAGTCTTTCGCAGCCTTAAAAGTGAATGGCTTCCCAAAGGCGGTTATGGTGATTTTAGCCATGCGGTACACGACATAAACCAGTGGATAAAGGGTTATTACAACGTGTACCGCCATCATACGAACAATGGTGGTTTATCGCCTTGTTTACATGAAGAAAAGTGGAAAAAGGTTATTCCGGTGTCCTGATTTTGTGATCCATATATGGACGCCCCGGGTATTACAAGTACTGGTTCGATACGGTTTGCGACCATATATCCGGCGTCATTAGTAGGTTAAGTTACCCGCGCCATGATGTTATCCGAACCCTGTTTCCTTATCACTACACCGGTATAAAATTACCCAGGATCACTTCAGGCTGTTACAGGGACGGTAGCCGTTTTCTCATCAGTGCCTGCAAACTCAGAGAGACATGTTTCCTTTAACACTGTATTAGTTAACTCACAGCGAAAGCCTTGTTCATATTAAAATCAACACCATCAGTCAGTATGCGCCAGATGATCCGGGTCAGTTTGTTCGCTAAAGCTACGGTGGTTTTCAGAAAACCTCGTCGAGCCTCCAGCCTTTTCAGCCAATAATCCATGCTGTCATCACGTTTTTTCACGCATCGCATCACTGAGCGTGCACCATGGATGACCAGTGTTCTCAGGCTGCGATTGCCATTTTTTGTCACAGAGGACAATTTTTGTTTTCCTCCCGAACTGTGCTGCCGGGGAACCAGACCGCACCAGGCAGATAATTCTCTGCCACTGGAAAACTGCACTGCATCCACTTCACTGATAAAAGCCGCAGCGATAAGCGGGCCGACACCCGGGATCGTTAATAAATGACGATATGCTGTCTGTTGTGAAGATAATGCCGCAATTTCTTTATCCAGACAGGTGACTCGTTCATTCAGTGCCTGCATATCTTCCCGTAATGAAGAAAGTAAACGGCGAAGCGTGAAAGTTAAGTCATTAGATGCATCTTCAATAAGTTCAGGTAGCTGCTGCTGGAGGCACTGAATTCCAACAGGAATAATGAGACCATATTCAGCGAGCAGAGAACGAAGCTGGTTAGCCAGCGCGGTTCTCTGCTCAACCATAAGCTGACGGGTATTTCGTAGTGCTTTGATATCCTGCTGTTCCGTGGTTTTGACCGGAACAAAGTGGATGCCCGGGCGGCATGCTGTTTCACAAATTGCCAAAGCATCGTTGGCATCGTTCTTCTGGCTCCTGACAAATGCTTTCACGTGCTGGGCGGGGATAAGTCTTACGCTATATCCCATGGAACCGAGGGTTCGCCCCCAGAAATGAGAAGTTGAACAGGCTTCCATCGCAATTAAAGTACCGGGTTCAAACTGGCGAAGCGTATCCAGCAATTTCTGACGCGATATTTTTCTATTCCAGGCCACGGAACCATCAACCATCCAGACACATACCTGAAAAACTGATTTAGCAATATCGATACCAACAACTCTGATCGTGTTCATGTGATGTTACTCCCGGATCAATGCAGTCAGTAAAAGTATGGCACTGGCTACTTCAGGAAGGGGCGTCCATCACATCACTACTTACAAAGGAAAAGAGTGAGTGATAAAAAATTACGCTACTAACTGTTACTAATCGATTTTACACAATAAATACGTTGCCATAATAACTTAAGATACTAATAATAAATGATATTGTTTTTTTGATAGATATTTATCTTTATCGAAAATGGAGTAACTAAACACAACCAGAGTGCTAACGATACCCCATGGTCAATAGAGCTATAATTATGTGGTCGACTTCCATTATCCATACCGCAGTGAAGATTCCCATCATACGTATGCCAGGCTCCGTGCCGCAGTCAAGATTCCTGTCACAGGAATGCCAGGCCCCGTACCGCAGTCAAGATTCCAGTCACACGTATGCCAGGCTCCGTGCCGCAGTCAAGATTCCTGTCACACGTATGCCAGGCTCCGTACCGCAGTCAAGATTCCAGTCACACGTATGCCAGGCTCCGTACCGCAGTCAAGATTCCAGTCACACGTATGCCAGGCTCCGTACCGCAGTCAAGATTCCAGTCACACGTATGCCAGGCTCCGTACCGCAGTCAAGATTCCAGTCACACGTATGCCAGGCTCCGTGCCGCAGTCAAGATTCCTGTCGCACGTATGCCAGGCCCCGTACCGTAGTCAAGATTCCAGTCGCATGTATGCCAGGCTCCGTACCGTAGTCAAGATTGCCGTCGCATGTATGCCAGGCTCCGTACCGTAGTCAAGATTGCCGTCGCATGTATGCCAGGCTCCGTACCGTAGTCAAGATTGCCGTCGCGGGTATGCTAGCTCCCGTGCCGCAGTCAAGATTCCTGTATCAGTCATGCTGGGCCACGTACCACAGTGAAGATTAATTCATGGGAGCATACCGTAGTCACGATTCATGTACTGAAGTACCAGGCCACGTAACGTATTGAAGAGGCTAATTGATCCTACCCACGTAATGTGGACACGGCCCTAAGCGAGATTCAGATTTTCAAATTGTTCCGGGCTGAGTCCGCCACAGGCACTGTGGCGGCGCCACCGATTGTAATCACACTCGATATAATTAAACACCGTCGTCCGCATCATTTCCCGGCTGATAAAGCGTTCACCGTGGATGCATTCGACTTTCAGTGAGTGGAAGAAGCTTTCCGCACAGGCATTATCGTAACAACAACCCCTTGCACTTATGCTACCGCGCAGGTTATGCCGCTTCAGTAGCGCCTGATAATCCGCTGAGCAGTACTGCCCACCACGGTCGGTGTGAACGGTGACATTTTCCGGGCGCTTACGTCGCCACAACGCCATCTGTAGCGCATCGCAGGCCAGCTGCGCTGTCATCCGCGATGACATTGACCAGCCGATAACAGCACGTGACCACAGATCGATGACGACAGCCAGATATAGCCAGCCTTCATCAGTACGTAAGTAGGTGATGTCACCCGACCATTTCTGGTTTGGACCGCTGGCGTAAAAATCCTGCTTCAGCAGGTTCTCCGACACCGGCAGGTCATGCTCGCGGTAACTGACCGGGCTGAACTTCCGTGAAGCTTTCGCCCGAAGCCCCTGACGACGCAGGCTGGCTGCCACGGTTTTCACGCTGAAGCGGTAACCCTGAGCATGCAGTTCATCGGTCAGGCGCGGTGCGCCGTAGCGCTGTTTTGCCCGGTGAAAAGCCTCGTGCACGGCGCTGTCACAACTCAGACGCAACTGCTGGCGTGAGTTTAGCCTCGCACGCCGCTGAGCCCACGCATACCAGCCGCTGCGGGCCACCCGGAGGACGCGACACATGGCTTTGATGCTGAACTCAGCCTGATGTTTTTCAATAAAGACATACTTCATTTCAGGCGCTTCGCGAAGTATGTCGCGGCCTTTTGGAGAATGGCCAGCTCCTCGTCCCGTTCCGCCAGCTGGCGTTTGAGACGAGCATTTTCAGCAGCGAGTTCATTTTCACGCTCAGAGGATGAGAGCTGTTGCTGCTGTTTACTGCGCCAGTTATAAAGTTGCGATTCATACAGGCTGAGTTTACGGGCAGCGGCAGCAACACCGATGCGTTCAGCGAGTTTCAGGGCTTCACTGCGAAATTCAGGGGAATGCTGTTTACGGGGCTTTTTGCTGGTTGATACTGTTTTTGTCATGTGAGTCACCTCTGGTTGAGAGTTTACTCACTTAGTCTCGTGTCCACTATTCGCGGGTAGGATCAAATTGCAGATCATGAAGGTAGAAGACTATGGGTTGGATTTGTTGACTGAAGGATGCGAACTGCATACCGGAGTCAGTAGTAAATGGAATGATAGCGTATAGAGGACACATATACATTCGCTAGCAAGCGACATACCGCAGTCCAGATTAGAATAGACGAACACAGGGGGATTATTAGGCTTCATAAGAAACTTACATACCACAGTTAATCTTCAGATTTGAGATTATCGAGCGCAGCTCTTAATTTTATCGTATCAATTCCTGCTGTTTTCAAAGCTTTAATGACGACATCATAATTCTCTTCTTGGTTATCTACTTCAGGTAATTCTTTTGTTTTTACTTTGGATGGTTTGGCTGTATGAATGAGCTTTGGGTTACGAAAATGAACGCTAAAAAATGCAGATTTTCCCCGCTTGCTCTCGGTATAATCCAGATACCCAATTTCCTTAAGTTGTTCCATGGCTTTTCTGACAGTGTGGTTTTGTGTGTAGACGTTCGAGGTGAGATTTAACCTATCTCTCATTCGCTTCATGGAGATAGGTGCAGGGTTCTGAGGAAGACTTTCAATGAACGTGTAAAGCGCCTGAGCTGATTCTTTACGTTGCAGAGCATCGATGGCCTTTAAGCGAAGAAGAACGCGCCTATCCATTTCATAGAGCTCAAACAACTTAGGTTCTGCGATAATCTCAACATAATCCTCAATGACATCGTATGTGGCCGACTGAACAAGGTGAGTCGTCCATCCTTTCGTCTCATTCTGAAATTTTAAAGTCACAGAGGCAAGCTTAAACAAAGAATTACTAATGCGATCCCGCATTTTTTTATTGGAGCGACGTGAATCAAATCCGCACATCTTCACAAACTCAACAAAGGACAACTTCAGCTTGTTACCAATAACTTTATGCTCTGACATAGAACGTATAAGTCCAAGCCACACCTTAAAGTCTGTATCCATATCAAGTCGCGAGCCTGTTATCTTGATGTCTGTATAGCCTTCACTTTTTGCTATTGATAGCTGTACTAGCTCAGCTGTTGCATCAGTTGTATTGGTGCGATTGTTTTTATTTCTTCCTGTTGATTTTAAGGTAGGAACAAATAATCCAAGCCGCATAAGAGCTACAGGCTGAACAGTGCTGGAGTTGTTGATATCCAGTGTAACGATTTCGCCAGTAGACTTGTTGGTCTCTTCGAGATTGAGCAGTAGGTTGTTGTTTTTATCGTCCATTTTTCTCGCCAGCACTTGTTCACAGTCCATAAGTGTAACTGCATATCGCAGTCAATGGAATTCCATACCGCAGTTAATGATTTTCCATACCGCAGTATGGAAGAAAGCACATTATAGTCAATATTTTGCATACTACAGTCAATACTGAACCCCTCTTAACCCAGTAAGCGCAGCGGTTACAGAGGATCAGGGATCTCTTTAGATCTTATATATGATCTCTATAGGGATCTTATTATGGGATCGATACTGAGGATAATGGGGATAAGTGTAGTGGCACACTGAATTTGGCCACCTGAATAGAGGTGATATCATCACCTCATAGTCAAAACAGGTGGCATTATGACCGGACGTAACAGACGCAATTTTAGCCCCGAGTTTCGCCTCGAAGCTGCCCAGCTTGTACTCGATCAGCACTACACCGTTGCCGCCGCTGCCACTGCGATGAATGTCGGCAAATCCACGATGGACAAATGGGTTCGACAACTGAAAGAAGAGCGAGCGGGAAAATAACCCATAGCTTCACCCATGACACCTGAGCAGATTGAGATACGTGAGTTGAAGAAAAGACTTCAACGCGTTGAAATGGAAAGGGATATATTAAAAAAGGCTACCGCGCTCTTGATGTCAGACTCCCTGAACAATTCTCATTAGTTGAGAAACTCAGGGCGCGGTTTCCTGTTGCCGTTGTGTGCAACGTGTTTGGGGTTCATCGCAGCAGTTATAAATACTGGCGGCAGCCCAGGAAGCCTGACGCCACGAGAGTGGCATTACTGAGCCTTGTGCGCGAAGTTTATCGCGAAAGTAACGGCTCAGCAGGAGCGCGAAGCATTGCCGCGATGGTCACCACCAAAGGTATAAAGCTGAGCCGCTGGCGGGCAACAAAGCTGATGAAAGCACTCAATATTATCAGCTGTCAGCAACCTGGCCATCGTTATAAGATGGCGTCTAAGGAACACATTGAGATCCCTAATTATCTGGATCGCCAGTTTGCTGTTACCGAGCCTAATCAGGCCTGGTGCGGTGATGTGACTTATATCTGGACGGGAAAACGCTGGGCTTATCTGGCTGTTGTACTCGATTTGTTTTCCCGTAAACCGGTTGGCTGGGCGATGTCATTTTTCCCTGATTCAGCACTGACAGGTAAAGCCCTGTCGATGGCCTGGGAAGCACGGGGAAAACCGGCTAATTTACTGTATCACTCGGATCAAGGAAGTCACTATACCAGCAGGAATTTCAGACAGTTACTGTGGAGATATCAGATAAAGCAAAGCCTGAGTCGCCGGGGAAATTGCTGGGATAATAGTCCAATGGAACGGTTCTTCAGAAGCCTGAAAACAGAGTGGGTTCCGGATAATGGGTACGTTAATTTTAGCGAAGCCAGCACAGCGATAACGAATTACATCATGGGATATTACAGCCAGCTCAGACCTCATCAATATAATGGAGGTCTGACGCCGAATGAATCAGAACGATTGTTCTGGAAAAACTCTAAAGCCGTGGCCAGTTTTTGTTGACCACTACAAAGTCGCTACAGGATGCAGTGTATTTTACAAATATTCAGCCAGAATGTAGTCCATAAACATTAAGCGATAATCGCTAAAAAAGGAGTGTTACATCGCTGATTACAACATCGCAGCGAAGAAGAACGTATCAGGCTGCCGATCATAACGGCGTACGTTACCCGTGAACAGCCACCACACCTCGGAGAAAATTTCATAGAACGTCTAAATCAAAATCGAGATATTTCAAAGGAATTTTCTGATGTAAACATATCGAACCTGGGTTTTGTTGAATAAATCAGACTTTTGACAGCAATCAGGAGCAAATAATTATTTCTCTGATATCGTAGTAATTTACGTTTTAAAGAAAGTTCAGGATCAACAACTCGACTGCTTAGAATATGGCGTTTATCCAAAAAGCCTCACATACATTCTGACCGGATACGTCGAACATCCAAGACTAGTACGAGGAACTAGAAACGCCTTTGCAGCTCATCCTCAACGTTATTCTGAAATGACTATTTCTGCCATATCGATGCTCAAACAAGTGTTTTTACTGTCGCTGTGAACTGCTACGGGATCCATTGCGTGCATATTCATGTGTAAGGATGATGGATAGATCTAACCGCATTACGTACAAGAATCCAACGACAGTATCGAAAAGCAATTCCTTCGATATTCATATTTCTATCAGTCTGATAGTTAGTGAACAACTCCCTTCTATTTCAGATCGAAACTCATGACTATCCTCACCATATCAGATTACATTATTTATGTGATGATGTTTACAATTCGATTTGTATGTAGCATTATTGCATAAATTTGATAATCCTACATACATGGCGGTATTTATGATTAGTAGCGCACAACAGATCAATAAAGTAGCACAGCGTTCAGAAAGAATGTTGTTGACTCTAACTGAAGAGATACAAGCTCAAAAAGAAGAATTGAAAGAAAACGAGTATTTCCAAGTTTATGCAAAGGCAGCTGTAGCTAAGTTACCCAAGTTAACAAGGGCTAGCGTCGATTACGCTGTTAATGAAATGGAAGAAAATGGGTATTTATTTGATAAACGCCCTGCAGGTACATCCAGCAAGTATGCTATGTCGATTCAAAATATTATCGATCTTTATCATCATCGCGGAGTTCCAAAATACAGAACAAGACATTCTGAAGCATTCACTCTCTTTGTTGGAAATCTCAAAGGAGGTGTATCAAAAACGGTGTCTACAGTCTCGTTAGCACATGCCTTACGTGCGCACCCTCACCTACTTTTTGAAGACTTACGCATTCTAGTAGTTGATTTGGATCCGCAATCTTCAGCAACAATGTTCCTGAACCATGCATGTTCTGTGGGTAACGTTGAAGCTACAACTGCTCAAGCTATGCTTCAGAATGTTGATAGGGGAACATTACTCGATGAATTTATCGTTAATTCAATCGTTCCTGGTGTGGATGTATTGCCAGCCTCAATAGAAGATGCATTTATCGCTTCACGTTGGGAGGAACTTTGTCATGAACATCTACCCGGTCAAAATATCTACGGTGTTTTGCGTGAAAATATCATTGATAAGTTAACACTGGATTATGATTTTATATTCATTGATAGTGGCCCACATCTTGACGCGTTTCTTAATAATGCACTCGCAGCTTCAGATGTTCTCATGACCCCCATTCCTCCAGCACAGGTAGACTTTCACTCCACTCTAAAGTATCTGACACGTTTACCTGAACTTATCGCATTGATCGAAGAGTCTGGTTTTGAAACTCGTCTGAGAAGTAATATCGGATTTATGTCAAAGCTACTGAATAAAGCCGATCACAAACTATGTCATAGTCTTGCAAAAGAAATTTTTGGTGGAGATATGCTTGATGTTGGGCTGCCACGTCTGGATGGTTTTGAACGATGTGGTGAATCGTTCGATACAGTCATTTCCGCAAATCCATCGACATATATAGGCAGTAGTGAAGCATTAAGAAATGCCCGAGCTGCTGCGGAAGATTTTGCTAAAGCGGTTTTTGACCGTATTGAATTTATTCGAATGAACTGAGGTAACGGATGAACACAAAAAGAAAAACAATAGGAAGAACTTTTAGTCAGTCACCTTTAAGCAAAGCGCTAGAAAACGAAGAGCAATCACGTACTTTTGTTTTACAATCGGGGGCTAGAGCTGAGTTTAAACACGTCCACATTTTGCCTGGTGATGTTGCTGATACGACCTTCGTGGTTCAGGAAAACAATGGTCGAGATCAAACTGCACTCACCAAAGATTCATTAGTGGATATTACTCGTACGATTAAATTTCAGCAGTTTTTTGCTGCAATTGGACGTAGAGTTGATGGAAAGATAGAAATTCTTGATGGCTCACGCCGGCGTGCGGCTGCGATTCTATGTAGAACTGGTTTAAATGTTCTCGTTACAGACGCAGAAGTTAGTACTGAAGATGCACGTCAACTAGCTAAGGATATTCAGACTGCTAAAGAACATAACCTTCGTGAAGTTGGTTTGCGTTTGAGGAGCATGAAAGAGAATGGCATGTCGCAGAAAGAGATAGCTGAAGATCAGGGCTTATCACAGGCAAAAGTAACGCGAGCGTTACAGGCGGCCGCTGTTCCGCAAGAACTTCTTTCCCCCTTCCCTGTCCAGTCTGAATTATCTCATCCAGATTACAAGCTACTGTTAATTCTGAGTGAAAGGCTTTTAGAAAAACAAATTTCCACTGAGGTATTACTTCAGGAAATTGATGCTGAGCTCACTGTTCTTAGAGCAAATAAGCAATTGACCCCAGAGGATAGCAAAAATTCCGTTCTGGCTTTGTTACGCCGTAAAGCAACAGCTCTTATAGAAGAACCGGCTAAAGACAAAGTAAAGAGTGTTCCTCTTTGGAGTTTTGCTGATAAAGATCGCTTTGCCAGGAAGAAAAGTAAAGGCCGTGCTTTCAGTTACGAGTTTAATCGCCTTCCGAAAGAGCTGCAGGATGAACTTGATCTAGCTATCCAGAATTTACTATCCCAACACTTAAGCGACAAATAATATAGTGGCGATTTCAGCCTGAAATCGCCACTATTTCTTCGGGCTTGTATTGTTAACCTTAGCTTTTATTTACATCAATTAATTCGCAACTATCTAATTAATAATAGAAAATATAACTTGTCACACTGTATGTGAGGGCTGGAACCAGCATATTGGTTTTGGCGAATCGAACTGGAAAAGCTTCCTTTTCTTTGCGTAAATTTCTCTTGAATACTCATTCATGCATTCCGTTGACACGTTGACATAGGTACTTTCTAATACCAAAAAATCTTTGTTATCGTAATGGCATACCTTTAACAGAAGAGTCTTCTCCGATCATGGTGGGGAAATCATTCTGACAGTTCAACGTTACCTCCTTTGGTGCTAGCATTTTAAATGCTTTTTTTAAGGACTTTAAAATGAGTATCATTTATGTGGTTGTTCTAACTTATATAAAACCGCTAGAAGAAGTTGACTCTCAAATACCTGATCACGTTGTGTGGCTGAAGAAAGGTTACTCAGATGGTGTGTTTCTTGCTTCAGGAAGGCGGATTCCGCGTAATGGTGGTGTCATTCTTGCAAAATGTGACAACATCCAATCTCTGGAAGCCCGCCTTAGCCAAGATCCATTCCAGAAACTCAACATTGCTAAAGCTGAAATTATTCCCTTTGAGGCCACTATGAAAGCTCAATTACTGGAAACTATTTTTTGAGTTTATCCCGGCTCAGTAGCTCATATTGAGCCGACCATAATGGAACATCACTCCCATCTTGAAACGCTCCCGGTTTCGATACCCTCTGGCTTTTATCCTCAGTAGCCTGATCTTGCTGTTCAGCGGTTCCGCATTGCCATTCGATACTCGATGACGCATGGCATTAAGTATTCCATACAGCCGTTTTTTGATGGTCCTTGCTGCGTTTTTCATCATAGGTAAATCAGAGTTTGCAGCCAGTGATATCCACTGCAACCAGTCATTACGGCGCTCTTCGCGCCAGGATCGATCCCAGATATTTTTTGTGAGTTCCTTCAGCGTCCAGCACTGGCTTGTCTGATGCATCTGTTCCCGTAGCCACGTCAGTTTTTCCTGTCGGGATTCTGTCATCCATTTTTCGCTGTACTGCCACAAAAAACGAGTTCCTTTTGCCTGGCGGCGGCTTTCAACAGGAAGGTGAGGATGTTCATTCTGGCGGGTTTTATAGACCACTTCGGCAAGTTGCTTCGCCACATGGAAGCGGTCGAATGCAATTTTCTCAACCGCATTAGGTAAGTGGATCCGCGCTGCTCTTATATAGCCCGCATTCATGTCCATCGAGAGTGCTTTTACGTCCAGTAACTGCCTGTCGGTCAGGGTGCGAAGATAACCAGCAAGACTTTATGTACCACGGTCATCTGTTAATGCCAGTGCCTGTCCATCGCGATCGGGTACTACGGTGATATACCGATGTCCTTTTTTAAAGGCGACCTCAACTACATTTATATGAGGTGCTGATAAAGGCCTTTTTATCCGTGCAAGTCCACGTTTAACCGCGCGAGTCATAATACCGTCAACGGCATTCCAGTTAAGCTTGAGTTGTTTCCTTACCGCATCAATGGTGCTGATTTTCAGCCATGAGAGCACGAACGATTCGAACAGCAGAGTGTACCGACTACCGGGGCCAGCCCACGGCACTGGCAGGGTCAGACAGCCATGTTCTGAACACATAATCCGGGGAACATCGGCCTCGACTAAGGTAGCGAGCTGGCAGGTATTGAGATGCCTCCATCTGCGATGACGGTGATCGTGAACAGGGCTGTTTTTACCGCAGGTCGGGCAGGATAACTGTGCGTTTTCAGCTATTCCGACAATGACGGTAACAGAAGCGGTATTTTCATCGAGAGAAAGGGATTTTACCTGCCACGGAACTGACAAGTTGAGGATATGAGCGTAGAGGGACTTTTCGTCCATGGCGGTGACCTCTGGCGATTAAATACACCATCATCATGCCTTCAGCCACCGCAACAAGGCAAGACCCTTACAGAAACCAGTTCCAGAAGCACTAGTTGCCATTTAATAACGGAGCATTCATCACTAATTTTTATGTGTTTCGCCATTGAAAATATTATTTAAGATGTTGTTATTTATGTATTTTTTTTGTTTTTTTGAGGGGATTTCAGCATGAAATCGCCAGTATACACTCCATTTGAAATTTCCATTTCCAATGGAAGTTCTTCCTTAAAACAAAACCGTTGGTTACGACCTGTAGAGTTAAACGGTGACTAGAGTGTTTTCATTCGCAAAATTGCAATGAGGCCGTAATCCATTCGAATAGGTCTTAGAGTTGTCAGTAAACAGCATTGGTTCGCTATTTCTCAGGTGATTTGGAAATAGAGGGGTTTGCGGATGACTAGTGCCGCTAAGAATGAGCTCTAGTTGAACGGACAAAGGGAGGCTGCTATCTACCTTAGATATTTCACTCATTTCAGTGATGATGTATCCCATAAAACCTCGTTCGATATTACAATGGTGAATCTAGAATTTTCAATGACAATGTCTTTGCGGAGAATTACCCGCATCGACCACAACCCGTCGTTACATATAAGATGCGTCTTGACCGTTGGATAAAGACCGTGTTCAACGCTGATAACTCATATTTTCAAAGGCGGTGAGCCCTTACCGCCTGTATCCCTGACCTCACCTTACCTGACGTTGTCTGCAGTGACTTCCCCCCTCCGCTTAACAGTCGCACCGTGCCGGAAAAATTCAAGCCACCGACTGCGGCGCCCGTTCGCACACTCTCCCGATGGTCGCGCGCTTGCGCTGCGGCCTTGCATCCGGAGCTGGATTTTTTCCTGAAGGCCCGTTGCGTCCTGTGCGGTATGGCGGGAGCACACTGCAGACTGCCGGAATGGAAGGAACTCCAGAATGACGCAATTAACCCTCGATATCGCCCCGTGACGGGTTCAACGAAAAAATGCCGCCGGTAATACCGGTTATCAGAAATTCCAGCGCAGTTTTATCCGCCTGTTCGGGGAAACGGCGCGTTACCATCACCGGCATGAAGTGTTCCGTGATCTGGTTGCCATGGGGACTCTGGCCATGCAGAACGCGTTTCTGCGCTCGCCGGTGCTGGAAGAGGAATATCTGGCCATCGCCGGGCGCTACCAGGCAGAGGACATGACGCGGATGGCGCAACTCATCGGTTGTATTGCCGGGGCCCTGGACTGTCGTGCGGGGGACTTCCTCGGGGAAATCTTTATGGAGCTGGAAATAGGATCGACGCACATGGGACAGTTTTTCACGCCTTATTCCGCGTCCCGGCTGATGGCAAAACTCACATTCAGTCACGTGGCGAAGCAGCTGGAGCGGCATCCTTTCATTAAGCTGGATGACCCCACCTGCGGGGCGGGCAGTATGGTGATTGCGGTCTGTGAGTTGATGCTGGATCAGGGGATTAATCCGCAGCAAAAACTGTATGCGCGCTGCACCGATATCGATGCGGTTGCCGTGCATATGTGTTACCTCCAGCTCTCTTATCTGGGCGTGCCGGCGGATGTGGTGGTCGGCAACTCACTGACGCTGAAGGCGTATCGCTCGTACCGGACCCCCATGTGGTATATCGGCAACTGGGGCCAGCAGCTGGCGGCCCGTGATTTGGTTGACGGCTTCCGGCGTTTTCTTCCTGACTGAAAGCCTCGTGACTGCTGGCGCTTCCAGGGAGCTGAAGCTCCCGGCGCGCCGGACGGGACCCGCCAGAGGCTGGCCCTGAAAAGGATACCCGCTGCGCGGGCCTGTTCCGGGTTACCCCCTACCGTCCACCCTTCCTGCAGACGTTATCTCCTGCCATCGCTTAAACGGTTGCACCGTGCCGTCAAAATTCAAGCCGCCGTCTGCGGCGCCCGTTCGCACGCTCTCCCGATGGTCGCGCGCTTGCGCTGCGGCCTTGCATCCGGGGCGTGATTTTTGCCTGTGGCCCGTTGCTGCCCGTCGCTCATGGCGGGAGACAACGACCCGCCCCTGAAAAGGGGAACGCCAGAAAGAGCTGGTTTTTCCCGATAACACTTTACCCACAGGAGAATGAGATGAACGATCGCCAGGCTGTCACCCAGTTGATGCAGTATCTGTCCGACAAGCTGCTGACATCGTCAGACGCGTTTGCGCAGACATTGCGCCACTTTGATATTCAGACCACTTACGAGGGGATAATGGGGGATCCTGAGTTTGCTGGTTTTGCCAGCTGGAAAGGGTTTTTCTTTGTGGATGTGTTTTCAGCTGCACATCCGAAAGGGCAGCGTTTTGAGTTCGATACCGCCGCAGAGGCAAAAGCTTTTGCCTCCCGTATCCGTCACGGCGAGGTGACGTGATGACGCTGCACACTCTTCTGACTGCGGCCATGGGCCGCAGCGTACTGACCGAAAAACAGTGGTCAGATGCCGTGACGGTTTCTGTGGTGACGGCAGGTTGTGGCATCTGTGTTCAGGGTGAGCTGACGGCGGGCGCGCTGTGTGATTTTATCCCGGTCCTGGCTGCACAGCATTATTTGCATCCGGACGCGGTGGCGCCTTTGCAGGCGCTCTGTCAGGCGTCGCCGGTCAGTATCCGGATCACTGATGGCCTGAACGGCGATGTCGTGATGCAGGGCTTCCCGGATGAAAAAGTCTTTTTCGCTCAAAGTCTGAAAGCGGCTCTGCTGGCAGCGCTTGCCGACCTGATCCCTGAGCTGGAGGAAAAGGAAGAGACTCTTGCCCTTCACACCGGTGAACGCTGGAACGGTTTCCCCCTCTTTGAACGGGTGACGGCGAATTATATCGTGACGGCGGAGCCATGGGATGCATTACCGGCGGACTTCAGTGCCTCAGAGGCGCAGATCAACGCGTGGCTACGTGCCATTTTTGAAGACGGCTCAGACGTCCTGCAGGTGGGACTGGTGGTGTGGCAGGACTTTGGTCAGCAGCGCCTGGCCGACCGTGCTGTGCCGGATATCTGTATCATTCCACTCGGGGCACCCGCCCGTCGCTGGCTGGACCGCGACACTCTGAAATCGCTGGCGACGGAAGTGCGTCGCCAGATCTATCTGCAACGCAGCCTTACCACCAGTTTCTCCCGGGTCCGGGACTGACCGGGAAGACCCAAAGGACGCGCCATACCGGCGCGCTTTTTAACGCCTTTCAGGCGGAAAAGTTCCCTTCTGGCGTGCCTCTTCCGGGGCGCCGGTACTGATGGCCGTGTTGCAGACTGGCCCGCTGCGGTGCGGCATCAACAGCCCGTCACTCCCCCGGTCACCGCGTTCTGGAACGCGGCGCTGCGGCCTCCTTCCGGTTGTTGACCCCACACCTGGTGCTGCGGACCAGAAGGTCTGCACGGCCAACACTCCCCGGCCGCATGAGAAGGGGAGGCGACACCAGAAGGACACCATCATGTATCACTCATTCACTGACGCGCTTATCCACACTCAGGCAAAAACCACGCTGGTACAGCATCTGTGGCCTGAAACCCTGCAGGCAGAGTATTCCCTGCAACACTGCCAGGGTGACGGGGTGTTATTTACCGGCGAACTTGCGCCCGCTGATCTGCTGCGCATCATTCCCCGCCTGCACACCTTAACCGCATCGATGACCCGCACACTGTTGCGTCTGGTCAGTGAATGGGGTGTGAGCGTCCGTCTCACCCGCCATAACCACCGGTACAGCCATTCCGGTTGTGTCACGTTCACCGCTGAGGGGTTTCCGGAAGAAACTGATCTGGCGGAAGGTCGCCTGCTGAGTGCGTTGCAGTGCCAGTATGAGGTCATTTGCCACGAAGTGGAGACGCTGGGTTACCGGCTGATTGCCGGCACCATTCCGGAGGAAGTGGATGAGGTTCTGCTGTGTCGTGGTACCGAAAATATTGCCCTCCGCGTGATTGCGGTCTACCCGGAGGAGTGCGGTTACTGTGATGCCGACGACGGGCTGGAGGGTGACTATATCGACCTGATCCTTCGCTGTGGACGCCGGGTGCTTTGTCTGCGTTATGAAGTCTTCTGTGACGGAGAAAAAATGGCGGAAAGCTGGACGACAGGAACGGTGATTGATCCACATGGCCCCGTCAGAAAATGGTTGTCGCGCGATGAAGTCCGCCATGTCGCCAGTGAGGCCCGTGATGCTATTGAGTTCCGGGCAGCTGCCTTCCGATCCTTCATCAAAGCCGCCTGATTGTCCCGGGACACCCCACCCGGGTGCCCGATCCGGTTACCGCTCGCATTGAGCGACCGCTATCCGGAAAGGGAAAAGGACGTGGCCCGATGGCCACGCTGTTATGTCGCCTGAAGGGCGACGGAAAGACCAGACCTTACACACGGGTTCAGCGAGGCAGCAGTATTACTGTTTCAGCAAGGGCGAGCTGACCGATGGCGAAGAGGCCACGCAGGAATTGGGTTATGAAGGTGAGCACGGCTGGGGTGAGGTGAAAAGGCCTGACTGGCTGACTGATAATGTCCCGCACTATGGTGGTTAAAGATTGAGCATGGCAGGGCGTGGGGTTCGCTCCGTGCCCTGCAGCAAAGTATCCACAGGTTGCGCGGGTGGATGTTCACCCGGATTGTGGACAACCGTTATCACAAAGGATGTCGCGGTGCGCCACGTTTTTGCGGCGCGTGGCGCCGGGGGAGGTGTTCTGGTGTCGTGACGGCTTACGCCGTGCCGTTATTGTAGCCGGGCCGCTGCGCCTGCAAGGGTACGCTTCGCCGGGCTCCTCACCCGTTCGCACGTCTGCGTTTGCCGCTCCTCCCGTCTGTCGTGCCGGCACGGCGAAAGCCGGCGCTGAGATAACATTCACGACGGAGGATTTTATGCACACAGTTACCACCCCTGCGGTTTACGTTGGCACTTACCATAAATACAACTGCGGCAGCCTGGCCGGTCAGTGGCTGGATGTGACGGATTTTGATGATGAGGCGGAATTCTATGCCGCCTGTCGTGCGGTTCACGCCGACGAGGCCGAGCCGGAGCTGATGTTCCAGGACAATGAGGGTTTTCCTTCCGATATGGCCTCGGAATGTCACATTAACTGGGCGTTTGTGGAGGCGTTTAAATCCGCAGAGGAAAACCACCAGGCTACCGCCTGGCTGGCGTGGGTGGATTATACCGGCGAGTGTGATTTTGACCGGTTTGAGGCGGCGTACTGTGGCGAGGCCGAAGATGAAGAGGAGTACGCGCGCGAATACGTGGACAGCACCGGAATGCTGAGTGAGGTGCCGCAAAGTCTGCGTGATTATTTCGATTTTGAACGGTTTGCCAGTGACCTGTTCAGTTCAGACCGCTTTTTCAGCAATGGCCATGTGTTTTATGCCTGCTGATGAATGACCAGGCGGGTTCGCCCGCCTGACTTTCTACTGGTCGGCTGTATTCCTGACTGTCAGCCCGCGAAAAACCCTGGCAGGCGTTCCGCCTGCCGGAACCGGCGACACCCCGCCTGCGGCGGGTGTGCCGGGTCCCGGACGCTGTACCTCTCCCGCCATAAGCTGAACCCTGTCATGTTATCTGTAGCGGTGCCGGTTGTTCTGGTGTTGCCGGTGCCGTTGCTTTTATTGGTGTTGTTTCGGGGCCTGGAAAAACCAGAAGGGCATGAAAACACGGTGGCCCCTTCGGTTTCCCGTCCGGAGGCCGGGTCGTCGCCTGCACTCCAGTGGGCGGCGCGCAGCCCCGCCCACTTCCGCAGAGCCCCGGGTGGCTCTGTCCTTACGGATAGCAAGCGATGCCTGAACACCACGCTTGCAGCTGCCCACGGGCAGCCGCCGCTCTCACTGGCCGCTCTGGCGGCCGCTAAGGTGTCAGCCGGTGAACCGGCTTCATTGTCTGCCACCTTACCCTGTGTGCTCCTGCGCACCCCCTCTCATTGCTGATGCAGACTGACAGCGCGCGCTCCGGGCAGCAAGGGTCGCTCGCGCTTTCCGGTCAGATTTTCCTTCGCCGGCTTCAGAAAATCAGCCCTCCACCCCTGCTTTTCGTCGTTTCGCCGTCAAAAAGTCTGCGCAATGAGGGGCGTTCCGCAACCGGAAATAAACCGGAAAGGAGGACGCCAGAATGAAGCCGAAGGAGACTAATGATGACCACCCAGACCCATGAGTACTTTTTTGAATTTCCCACCATTCGTGGCCGTCAGGCAGGCCGCGAGCAGTATGTGCTGTTTGTGCCGATGAATATGCTCAAACGCATTCTGGCCAGCGATAACAGCGGGGATGTGATGTCCCGTTCGCAGCGCGAACATAACCAGGTCCGTTCACGCAAAATCACGAACTATCTGACCGGGGGGCATGACACAAAGCGCGACTGGATCCTGGGTACGCTGACCGGAAATATCGATAAAGCGGTCATCTTTAACGCCGCCGAAGGCACAAAAGGCGACGTGGGCATGTTGTCCATTCCCATGGATGCGGATATCAAGCTGTTCGATGGTCAGCACCGCAGCGGGGGAATTTATGGATATATCGATGCCCGCCCTGATGCGAATGACATGATCACCCTGTTGCTGACCGTGGGTCTGCCGCTGGAAACCCGCCAGCAGTTTTTCTCTGACATCAACAACAACGCCACCAAACCGGCGACGGCCATTTCAATGGCGTACAACCATAAAGATCCGGTCAACGACCTGGTGCGTCACATTGCCTCCAGCGTCCGCGCCCTGGCGATGCGGGTGGACTACGAACACAACGTGGTGCCGGGAAAAAGTGACCTGCTGGTCAGCTTTAAGGCGCTGCATGATGCGACCCGGAAAATGTTTGGCCTGCGTGCCGGTGATGAGGTTCCGGCCGCGCTGCGCCATGAGGCGGTGACGTTGTGGAGTGCCTGGGCGGACGCGCTGCACTGGGAATGGGTGGCGGAAATGCTGGGTGCTTCCACCTACCGCACGATGGCCATCGGTACGCATGGGGTGATGGTCAATGCCATTGGTCTGGCCACGGCTATGATGCTTGAACACCATGATGCGGAGGCTATCGCGCAGCAGCTGTGTGCGCACCGTCAGCAGGATACAACCTGTGAGGACCGCTCTCAGACTTTCCGTCACGAACGCTGGCACGGTATCTGTATTGATGCGCAAAGTGGCACGGTGAAATGTGATGCGGCGGCACAGAGCCGGGCGGCAATGCACCTGCTGGCGCTGTTCGGTCTGGATCCGGCCAATCCCCATGCGTGGCTGCGAGAAGCCTGTGACGAGTCAGTCAGCGATGAAGCCATCGCAGAGATGATCGGCAAGGTGGAGAAAGTGGCCGCCGAGAAAAATCTGTCCATGGACAGTCTGAAGGCCGATATCCCGCTGATGATTGCCCGCAGCGAAGGGGAATTTTTGCAGACGCTCAACCATATGCGCAAGCTGCGGCAGTGGGCAAAGGAGCAGTATCCGGAGTATGTGAAGGCGTAACGGATAAGGCCGCCCTGACGGGCGGCCAGACCCTACCGGCCCACCTTGCCCTGGTGTGCTTACGACCTGAGCAGCAGGCGGCAACTGTCGCCATTATCGACGTTGAAGAATCCCCACGTCGTTCCGGTTTTGAGTTTTACCCGTATGCGGCAGCGTTTTTTCGCAGGCTGACCGGGCGCGGGAAAGCGTCGGGCAGGGGACTGCGACTCATCCCTGGCATCCGGTGGGACCCGACGGAACGGCTGGCCACGCTGAGTGATTATGACATGGCATTTAACACACTGATCCGTACCCGTGGCGAATACTGTCCGTCACCCCTCTCCACCTCTGACGGCGACTGGCTGTTCCCGGAAACGGCGTTTCGCCGCCGCGAACGTAACAAACACCGGGTGAGACTGGCCGCGCATAAATACCATTCGACCTGGAGCCGCCAGGACGCCCGGCGTCGTGCCCAGGAGGCATTGCAGTATCAGCATTATGCTGAGCGGGCGCGCATCGAGCTGAATTTTCAGAGTCCGGATACCTTTGTGCAGTGGCATGATCGCCATCCGGAACTGAAAGAACAGGACTGGCTGGCCATGTTCTGGCACTAGCAACGCCGGTTCCCGTCGCTCAGGTCGCTGGCGTGGTTTCAGTACAGCCGTGATCAGCCGCAGGTGATTGCCATAAGTTTGCAGGTACTGGTGCAGGACACCCCGGCGGTCATCCGGGCGCAGGAACGGTTGTATGTTCCGAACAAACTGACGGTGCAGGCGTCAGAAAGTGTCTGACTTTTCGACAGTTTTTAGCGGGTATTCCTGGTCAGAGTGAGGCGGATAGCAGTATAATAGGCGTGGCGCTTGAGGCTTTTTGCCTCCTGCGACTGGCAGAGATGTTGGAAGGTAGTGAGGCAGAAAGAGAAAAGCCCCGAGTAATTTTTCAATTAACCCGAGGCTCGATCTGTATGACTAGACACCATCAGATTAGCCGCTTATCCGCCGAAAGGCAAGGAGAAGTCAGCTATGAAACTGCCGCGAAACGCCCTGATCTGGTGCGTATTAATCGTGTGTTTAACGCTGTTAATATTCACATTCCTGACCCGGAAATCGCTGTGCGAAATCCGTTATAAGGACGGAACGCGGGAGGTGGCGGCTTTTATGGCTTACGAATCCAATAAGTAGCAACCTGTAGCGGGGGGAAACCCCCGCTTTTCAGGAGGTTGATAGTGTTGAAGGTCTGCCAGCAAGCGCCTTTATGAAGGGCTGTCCGGGTCACCGGGCGGCCCTTTTTCCGTTCTGGCATCCCTTCTGCTCCGGCCCCGGAGTTGCGTGCGCTTGCAGCTGCCTGACGGCAGCGCCGCTTCCACTGGCCGCCGCTGGCGACTGCTAAGGAAAGCCGGTCAACCGGCTTTTTCCGGCGTCTCCTTTGCACCCTGTTCTGCGGTGTTCACTTTTGCTGTGACTGACGCTGCCCCGTTCCGGTTCATCAACAAGGGTGAAGGCTGACGCCCGCTGTCCTCACCCGTTCGCACTCCCTCCCTGTGGTCGTTCGCTTGCGCTGCGGCTTCCGGCTGCGCCCTTGTTTCTTCCCCTGATGGAACGGGGCGGCTGGGTGTCACAGCAACGTGCCCCCCGCCTCCTGAAAAATGGAAAGGGGGACACCAGAAAGAAGCCGAAGGAGAAAAAATGACGACCCCAGCTCAAACCACTCAGACTGACACCGCCCAGGCGACCCGTATTGAAATTACCGATCCCCGTCGCCGCCTGGCCTTTGTGCCCCGGTTGTTTGCGACAGCACTGGGGGAAAGCATGGCCGCGACCTTCCTGCGTAAACACAGCGATTACGACGGCGGGATGTGGAATTTCTATGAAGTCCCGCGCGGTATCAGTGGGCAAGTTGCGGCGTGGACCGATATGGCCACCACCTGCCCGACCGGCTACATCGCCCCGCCAGACGGCACGTATCAGATGACGATCCCGGGAAACTATTTTGATGCAGAGGTTTCAGCCGATGCGGCCGGGATTATCGCGACGCTGTTTGTGCTCAACCAGCTGTGCTGGAAAGTGTCAGAGATGGGGAGCCAGTATGCGAAGACCTGTCAGGGGCTTATCGATCGTCAGGATGCGCTGAAGGATTATGTCAGCATCATTAATCATCCGGAAAGCAGCCTGATTTTCCGCGCAATCGACTGACCCGCCGCCGGACGCCACGCGCCCGGCTAAAAGAAAACCATGATAATGGCCACGCTGTGGCCATTTAACACAGGATGAGAACGTGATGACCCCTGAAAACATCATGGCTGGCATGGATGAACTGGTGAGAATTGCAGGTGAGGGAGGCTATCAGCCGGGGCGCGAACCGGACAATGCGGATCGTACCGCCATTGCCGCGCAGGTACTCTGTCAGTTTGCGCACGCAAGCGGGCTGGATACGAGCGGCGGATCCGCCGGGACAATGTTAGTTGATTTACTGACCAATCTGATGCATCTGAGTGACCGTCTGGAGACGCAGGGTGTTGCCTGTCTGCTGAATGTGGCCGCGATGCATCACGATGATGAGGTTCGGGATCCGGGTTGATTTGGCCGCCCTGCTGAAGACCCCGCGCATCGAGCGCGGGATCTTCAGTGCCCGGCCTGTGACCCCGGCGAACGACTGGCGTTGTGCATCGTCCGCAGGAGGGTGAGCAGCGGCTCCTGATGCTTCTTTTGCACCATGGTGGACAGTAAATTTTCGCTACTCAGTGCGAGGGCGGCCAGCGCCACCATGCGTTTTACCTGATCACTGGTTTCATAATCTTTGTAAGTTCGCAGGCTCACGCCCAGCTCTTCCGCCGCTTTCTCGCGGCTCCAGCCAAAACTTTTTCGCCATAATCGCAGATCATAACCGGTCATTTTAATGTCCAAAAAAAGTGCAATAATTGCACTTAATTTAAAGCGTATATGAGAAAAATTCAATGTAAAAAAGGGCAATAATTGCACTTAATTAGACGTGTGCGTTGAGTGTTGAATGTTATGGAAAGGGGCGAAAGTTACACTTTATTTACACTGTGTTAATTCGCGAAACCTGGCTGAACGGACAGCAATAAGGGCCTGAAAAAATTCATGCCACCCCGTGGCCCCTTCGGCTCCCCGTCCTGCGGCCGGGTCGTCGCCTGCACTCGAGTGGGCGGCGCGCTGCCCCGCCCACTTCCGCAGAGCCACCGGGGTGTCTCTGTCCTGGCGGATAGCAAGCGATGCCTGAACTGCCCGCTTGCAGCTGCCCACGGGCAGCAGCCGCTTTCACTGGCCGCCACGGCGACCGCTCAGGATAACGGGCCTGCAGCCCGCTTCTGTCGCTCCCTTTTATTCCTGTGTTGCGGTGTACCTGTGGCCGTGACAGACGCTGCCCCGGCCCGTGCCATTCACAAGGGTAAAGGCTGACGCCCGTGTCCTCCCCCGTTCGCGCGCCTTCCCGATGGTCAGTCGCTTGCGCTGCGGCCTCGGACACGCCCTTGTGCCTGTCACTGATGGGACGGGGCGGTCTTGAGTCACGGCCCCAGGCTCCCCCGCTTCCGAAAAAGGAAAGAAAAGGGAAACGCCAGAAAGAAGCCGGGGAAAATTCAACACTTTGTCGGAGATAACGTTATGAGCGAACTGGTTTTTTATCCTGTAGGCGGTTTTCACTATGAAGACGCGTACCTCGATGGCGACGTCTACAAAAACGGCTGGGGTCAGACGCTGGAGACACTGAACTCCTTTGGCGGGAATTACGTTCTGATCTCCCTGAATGAAGCACGTGAACGTATCCGTGCCGCTGCCCGCAAACCGGTTCGCGAAATTACCGAAGCCGAGTTTACCGAAAAACTCTACATGCTCCCGCCGATGAACTGGCGCGCCGGTGTCAGCTCGCAGTCATTCAAATTCATGGAAATGATTTGCCAGGACGTCACCGATATTTTTGCGGAAGTGGACGGGCGTTTTTTCACGCTGGCGGATAAAAGCAGCCTGAGTCATGAGCAGATCATCAACCGGATCACTGAGGAGGTGCTGAAAACCGAAGAGAAAGGGCAATAAAAAAGCAGAGCGGGCGCTCTGCTTATTCACTCCGGCCTGTTCGAGCAGGTCGGATAATTCAGATGTCAGTTATGAGGACAAATCATGAAAGACAAATTCATCGTCGCATGTCAGGAATATTTTGTAAAGCAGAAGGGAGAGAGAAGGGCGCAGCGACGTCAGATCCGCGAAACCCTGCCCGAGGATGCCATCACGCGACGTCTGCGCATACTGGCCAAAATTATTGCCCGCTGTGAGCGCCGTCATCAGCCGGTGCGTATACCGGCACTGAATGGGGCTGAGTGGGGTCAGGTACTCCGGACGCTGGAACTGAAACGGGCGTATGCCTGACAGGTTGCCGCCCCCACAGCAGGGGGGCGGTTTTTTAAGTGCTGCTGTTTCCGACCGGCATTGAGCCGGACGGAAACAGAAAGGCGACGCTGACGGACCGGAGAACGATAATGAACTACACCTTAAATGCCCCTTATGGTGTCACTGCTATTCAGCTGGACAACGGTAATGAAGACCTTTATCTGCACGGAGATGAAGCCCTTTATCTCATGGTGAGTGCCTTGACCTTGCCGATTTTCATCTGAGTGATGATTCCGTGATTGCCACGGGTGAGCGCCTAGCGGAGTTGCTGGGCGTGCCGTTCACGTTGCTGACGCTGCCTGAGCCGGAGCATGAAGACTGGAACTGGAATGATGTCACGGCGGGACTCGGCTGGGGTAAAACCGTGAAGCTGGGCCGTATGGTGATACGTCCGGTGCTGGAGTGCTGTATCTCGCATATCACCGCTGATGACAACTCGCTGCTGACGGAGTTGTGCCGCGAAAAATTCGAAGGGGAGTGGATCATGGATACCGGCGTCGGGTATCTCATTCGCCTGGATGCACGGATGCACCCGCTGATGCATCTGAAGCGTTTTGGGTTATCCCGCGACGCACGCTGGCTGATTGCCTGGTGTATGAAGCACGCGGATATCAGCATGATCCACTTCTCACAGACAGGGGACGAGCTGGAGCCGTTTACCACCTTTGACTGGTAATTCCGCCCCGGCACCTGCCGGGCGGTTTTGTTGTCCGATCACCGATCCGGTATTCGCCATCACCTCCGCCCGGGCTTGCAGCAGGCCAGAGGCCTGCGCCGCCCCGGCACTGCCGCTGCCACGTCAGTGTAAGGCCGGGGTGATGCCACCCCGATGATTTCCTTCCGGCGTGTTCCTTTTCATCTGTCGACGTGCCCGCCTGCCTGCTTCGTGACAGAACGTATCCCGGACCGGTTATGCCACAAGGGTGAAGGCTTACGCCCGATGCTTCCCCCGTTCGCACTTTCTCCCTGCGGTCGTACGCTTGCGCTGCGGCCTCGTCATCGCCCTTGTGTCATTCCCTGAAGGCCCGGGATGTTCTTGTGTCACGGCAGGCGGCCACAGCGACAGACACAATGAAGCAGCCCACGCCAGAAGAAACCCGAAACCACAAAGGAGAATATGATGACCCGTTTAGCGTCCAGCTTCCGTGCAATGAACGTAATCCGTGAAGAACGCGCCCTGACCAATGAAGAGCTGATGAGACACGTTCCAAGTGTGTTTTCAGAAGAAAAACATGAATCTCGTAGCGACCGTTACACCTACATTCCGACGATCACCTTGCTGGATAATCTCCGCCGAGAGGGGTTCCAGCCATTTTTCGCGTGTCAGACTCGCGTGCGCGACAATGGGAAACGTGAGCATACCAAACACATGCTGCGCCTGCGCCGTGAAGGTCAGATCATGGGAAAAGAAGTGCCGGAAATTATTTTGCTGAACAGTCATGACGGGAGCAGCAGCTATCAGATGATCCCTGGCATGTTCCGCTTCGTCTGTGCGAACGGTATGGTCTGTGGTCAGAGCTTCGGGGAAATTCGGGTGCCGCACAAAGGGGATGTGGTCGGAAAGGTCATCGAGGGTGCTTATGAGGTGCTGGGAATTTTTGATCGTGTCACTGAGTCGCGCGAAGAGATGCGTGCTATCACGCTGAAGCCCGATGAGCAGAGAATTTTTGCGGAGCTGGCACTTGACTGGAAATATGACGGGAAAGGTGACGGTAAGCATATTCCAGTGACACCCGATGCCGTGCTGAATGTGCGTCGTCATGAGGATAAATCAGATGATTTATGGACAACGTACCAACGCGTGCAGGAAAACATGGTCAAAGGTGGTATCACGGGACGGAGTGCGCAGGGGAAGCGTCAGAGAACCCGAGCGGTGACCGGCATTGATGGTGATGTGAAACTGAATCGGGTGCTGTGGGAAATGGCCGAACGAATGAAACAACTGAAATCATGATGTGAAACCGGCAGGGATAATCCCTGCCTTTTTTATTGTGCAGGAGTGTGACATACAGGTATTGAACCTGCATGTCACACTTTACCGTTTCAGTTAGTCTGCTGACCGTTTTCTGCCGGTTTCTCTGCCGTGGTGGTAACGGTTCTGGTCTGTCGCACTTTCTTACCGGTTTTCTTTTTGCTGTTCAGGATGTCGCGAACGGCTTTAATACCGACAGTGATCCCCACCGATTCCAGTGCCGCTTTGATATCTTCCGCGCTATATCCCTTCGACTCTGAAAGCAAAATAATTTGCGGCATGAGCTGCTCGAGCACACTCGACTTTGTCAGTCGTTTTTCTGTCAGATCGGGTAAGTCATCCAGCACCGACTTTGCCAGTTCCACATCATCTGCGGTAAACCATTTCTTGTCTGTTTTTGTGTCCATCATTTTACGTTTCCTGCTACTCAGAGGGTCATCATTTCAGCAGGATTATAAACCTAACCAGGGATGCAAGCCAAACACCCGCTTTTCTGGCGTAAGCCGGTGACGGCGAAGCAAAAATCACATATACTTCTGAGCAAGAATCGAAATCGTGTGTAAAACGTGGGACAGGGTATGTTTTGTAGCACCGCCTGCACGCAGACGGTCCCCCAAAACGGCCTGGTCAGGACTCCGTCCCGACACCCTTTGAATTGTGCCCACCTCATTCGAGGGGGATTGTGAAAGATGAGCAGAAGTGAAAATCGCCAGAGAACAGCCCTGTTACCCAGTGTGCGCTGTTATCCGGAAGAGAAAGAACAGATACAGGCCAGTGCAGTTTCAGCCGGTCTTTCTGTAGGAGAATATCTCCGGCGTTGTGCCCTCGGTCGTCGCATTGTGGCCAAAGGGGATACACGCCAGATGAAAGAAATAATGAAACTCGGTGGCCTGCAAAAGCATCTGTATCTGGAGATGCAAAAGCAGGGGATGATGACCACCGAGCTGAGCAAGCAGTTTGCAGAAACACTGACCGCCCTGCAGATAGCCCTGATGAAGTTTGATGCGAAAAGCCTGAATAATACTGAGGACTGATATGCTTGCAGTGGTTCCACCTAAACGTCGTGATGGTCACTCCAGCTTTGTGAAGCTGGTGTCGTATACCGTTTGTCGTGAGGATGTGAACCTGAGCGAAACGCTGTCTCCGGATAACCCGACTTTCCGTCGCCCGCGCTCTGAAGAAGCTATCTTTAACAACCTTGTCAGTTATGCCACCCGTAACGCATTGCCGGATTCTGATGATGTGATCGCGATGTTCCCTGATGGTCGCCAGCAGGTGAAATTCGACAAGGTCGTGTGTGAAACCAATTGTTTTTCTCTGGCGTCTGCCGCCTCAGAAATGAACATGGTCGCGATGCAAAATGCCCGCTGTAAGGACCCGGTTTACCACACTATCCTGTCGTGGCCTGAAGGTGAGCGTCCGACACATGACCAGATTTTTGAGTCTGCCCGACATTGTCTGAAAGGACTGGGTATGGCTGACCATCAATATGTTTTTGCCATTCACGATGACACCGATAACCTGCATGTTCATCTGTCGGTTAACCGTGTGAATCCGGTGACCTATAAAGCGGCCTCGTTATATAACGACCACTTTGTGCTGGACCGTTGTTGTCGTGAGCTGGAGCTGAAGCACCAGTGGAAACATGACAACGGACCGTATCGTGTCAATGACCAGGGTATGGTTGTTCGCCATAAAAACTTCTATAAACCGGCACCGGCTGCGGCCCGTCGTCTGGAGTTTTTCAGCGATAAAGAAAGCCTGCATACCTACGCTGTTGACCATTGTCGTGACAAAATTGAAACGCTGCTGATGTCTGACCAGCCGTATCAATGGGATGATATTCATGATGTGTTTCATGCGGCAGGGCTGGAGTTACGGCAGAAAGGGACAGGGCTTGCCATCTATGACATCAATGATGATTCACAGATCCCATTGCGTGCCAGTCGCCTGCATCCTGAGCTGACACTTGCCGATCAGCAGGAGCAAATTGGCGCCTTTGAGCTGGCACCGAAAAGGGATGATGGCCCCGGTCGACTGGTTCAGAACTGCGTCCCTGTTGAATCCCTGTATGACAGTCTTCTTCACTGTCGTGACCGTGGTGCGCGTGCAGAACGTCGCATTGCACGTGCTGAAGCGCGGGAAGATTTGATTGGCCGTTATAAGGCTTATAAGCATGGGTTTGTGCGTCAGACTCTCTCAAAAGATGACATGCGCACGCGTTTCCGTGAGGTTGCAGCAGAGTACCGTGTCAGGAAAAATCACGTTCGCCTGGTGCAGCGAGATCCGTTGCTGCGCAAGCTGATGTATCGTGCGCTTGAAGTCGATAAGATGAAGGCCATGTCCGCGCTGAAAATCCAAATCCGTACAGAGCGCGATGCCATCAAGGCTTCGCCTGATGCCCGACCGTTATCGTACCGGGCGTGGGTGGAAGTGCAGGCGAGCCAGCTGGATGCCGCATCTGTTTCCCAGTTACGTGGCTGGGCTTACAGACAACAACGTCAGAACAGAACCGCGCCGATTTCAGGTAATGTTTTCCTTAATGCTGTCGCAGATGATGTGAAGCCTGCCACTATTCGTGGTTATGAAACGACGGTGAAACGTGACGGTGCAGTGGTCTATTCGTCCGGGGGGAAACCTGTACTGATGGACAGAGGTGTGCTGATTGAAGTGGCTGATGCTCCCGAAGAGCGTGGAAAAAATCTGGCCATGGCGATGCATATTACTGCGCAGAAGAGTGGTGAGCGGTCGGAAATTCGTGGGGAAACTGCCTTTGTCCGGGATGCCATTGGTCGCATACCGCACTTTAATTCCTCGTCAGGTAAGACCGTGCCGTTGACCCATCCCGTGCAACGTCAGTGGGCGGGTTATGATGTGCCTAAACCGGTTGAAGAGAAACAGACCGCGCCGCAAAACGCTGCGCCGCGCTACACACCACCGAAACCGCAATGACGGGGTGGTGATAACAGGATCAGGGAGTACGGGGGCTTGCATACCTTCCGGATGCCAGGGCAGTGTGGCTTGATACTGACCCTGGCATTTCCCTGATACCCAGCAGGACTCGTTACATCATGAATCTTCCACCTTAGTGGATGTCATCCTCTCCGCTAAACCTGCCTTCTTCAGCAGCCGCCATATCGGCCATAAAATCCAGCAGCAGCGTGACCGCCTGGGGGCGAGTGATGGCGCCGGCTTTATAACGGTCGAGGATAGCGGCCAGGTAGTCCGTCATATTAAACATCGGACTTTCCATCGGGATGAGTTCATCAGGATCTTTCATAAAATTTTATGCTTTCAGAGGGCGGATTAGCGGGATATTGCATCAAGCATATGCGAGTTAAAATTCCCTGCAAATAGTTCTGTTACAAATATCGTGTTACATCAACAAATTCGAGAAAATTCCTAATACTTTCCAGAAGAGAACGCCACGATGGCTGCTGGTTATCCCCGTTATTGTCACCCATGGTGATCATAACCGGAAACTTCTGGCTACTTCATAGGGTTTTCTGGCTCAAATGATTCTCCCCAGAGGCGATCAAATTCCAGCTGATAGGCTGCAGCTGTGGCCTGGTGATCCCATACAACCAGGGTATTTTCTGCATTCCTCCGGCTGGCGCTGGAGGTGTAATTATAAGAGCCTGTTTGCGTTGTCACACCATCCGCCACCATGAATTTATTGTGCTGGATAGCATATTTCCCGTTAAGCCGGACGGGGACTCCCTGCCTCTGAAGCCAGGTCACGGCGGAATACTTTCCGCCGTTGTCTTTCGCATCTGCCAGTACCCTGACTTTTACGCCCCGCCGTTGTGCCGCCAGCAGGGCTTCGGCAACCTGTCGGCTGGTAAAACCATAGGCGGCGACATCGAGCGAACGGTGCGCGCTATTTGCCACGTTCAGGACGTTCATTGTCGCGCTGTTGCCGGGGGAAAACCCGACGGTAATGCGTGTTTCAGTAGCGGTTGAAGTCAGGGGAGTGATTAAAATCGTCAGTAAAAGCGTGTTGCGCCAGATTTTCATAATAGCTGTCCTGGATATGGTCATCGCCAGCCTGTGCCGGTGTGAAAGAATGGGAAGAAGCAGGCGAGGGTGTTTCCGCATTGCCTGTTGTGGTCTTTATGCTGTTGTTGTTTTTGTGTGCCTGTTCCACGCGTTTTTTCGAGATGCGCACGCGTGCCACTTCGCTGACACACCCATAACGGCCCTGTGTTTTTTCCAGCACCTGAGTGGCTGTTTCAAAGAGCAGGGCCGCTCTTTCTTCCGGGGTGCAGGTAAAGTCATTACGGTTATCCAGATCGGTGGCCAGTGTGGCCAGCGCGCTGAGGGTCTTATCTTTGATCCGTGCGCCTGGTTTACTGTTCCATGCCTCCGGTGACGTCATGAGGCAGACATCGAGGATGGCGCGGATATTTTGCTGGGATACCGGGCGACGCCGTTCAGCGGCCGGGACTTCCTTGCACAAATCATTAACGTCAGGGCGGCGGAGCGGCACATAGCGGTTAATTCTGACCTTCAGCTTTGAGATTTTGTCTTCATCCGGGATGTGGATGGAGTTACTGCGCACCTGGCGGTCTTCAAAAACGATAATGCCTTCACCTGCGGCCAATGCCTTCAGTTCAGACAGCTGGATGTTGTCCCGTTCGCGAAACTCGACGGTACTCGCATCCTCATAACCGCCCATACTGTTCTTATCCATGCGGGCCTGTTCGGCGTAGTGACCGGTGCCGCCTACCGCACGGATCATCTTCAGGGTGTCTTCCGTATCTTCCGTCTTCATGAACTGTTTGGTGCCGAGGTTGGCGTTGACGGAATAGACTTCCTTGCCGTGACGCAGCATCGCCTGAATATCCTGGGCGAGAATAACCAGCATGTATTTCAGGCTGCGCATCTGGGCCGCCAGTTTGGCGAGTCCGGGTGCAAAGTAGTAACCGACTTCATCACAGAGCACCATGAACGGGAACTTACTGGCGAACTTCTTCACTGTCAGCGTGTGTTCCGGCGAGCCCTCGATATGGTTTCCCAGGTCTTTGGCGATGTTCATCTGGATATCTGAGATAAAGAGTTTACCGAGCGTGGATGCCTCGTTATCGGACAACTCCAGTGCGGGTATCAGCACCACCAGGGTACGGTCATTATGCAGAATATCCTGCATATCGATGTCGCCGCCGGTTTTGGGGAAGATATGGCCATAGGTATCGTTAAACATGCCGAGCATTCGGGTGAACTGCTGGATAAGAAATCCGTGCTGATCCAGCGCACCCTGTGACCATTCTGCCGGGCGGTTGACCAGACGCATGTCAAAACCTGCCAGGTTAGACAGGTAGTTTTCCATCGGCTTGTAGCCTTCCTCATGCCAGTTCTGCTCCAGCGCCTCCCGGTACAGGCCCACGAACTTCACCAGGGGGAAGTAAGACTGAATGACGTCCTGAGTCAGCGGGATATTGTCCCGGGCTCGTTTGTAACACAGGGCATAGATCAGGGCGTTTCGCATGGCGCGGGCTTTGTCTTTCCAGCCCTCGTCACTGCCGTTGCTGCTCGCCATCAGGGATTCCAACAATTGCGTGATGAACGTCGGACTGCCGTATGCGAACGGACTGGTGGAGTTGGTCTGCGGGCGGGATTTGTCCCCGGCCAGCAGTTTCCGGAATTTGTCATCGTTACCGGTGATGAAATTGAGCACATGCCAGTCATCTTCCTGCCCGAACCTTCTGGCCATCGACCAGGTTGCAACCGCCAGGTCAATCTGCGCCTTGCCGTCCGATATGCAGCAGCCCCGTGCCCAGCACAGGGAGTTCAGGTACAGCGAGTACAGGGTTTCCGTTTTACCGCCGCCGGTCGTGGCCATGATTTGCATATGACGCAGTGCATCATCTGACTCCAGCCACAATTCGCGGCCACGGTCGCGTCCGCGCCCGGTGCCGAGGCATAACACCCCGGACGCTTTCCGGCGTATCAGCTTTGGCAGGTTCAGATTCAGCCACGGAATATTGCGGCTCAGTTCGCGCTCAGTGGATAAATCCAGACCGCCGACATCCATCGGTATGCGCAGGGGAAGGCGGAAGAGCTGATCGCTGAAGCCGACCAGGAGCACAATACACACCGGCAGGGATATCAGCAGCGTAGCGGGCCACAGCACACCCAGCGTTAAGGCAAAAACGAGGAAGAACTGGACGGTGAACGGGGCCAGCATAAGCTGTTCAACCATTTCTGTTCTCACCTGTCGGCTGATCAGGCTGTCTTTTACCTGCGTTTTACGTTTACGAGTTTCCATCTGGTGTCATCCTTATGGCTGGCTGTCGAGAAATGCCTTAATGGCTTCATCACTGGTCATGGCCTGTAGTGGGATCATCCGGCCATCATCACTGATAACCGTCGGTGTGCCGGGAAGCTGGAACATATCCAGTGCCATGTCATTGCGCGCCAGCGCATCGAAGCCTGCATCGCAGCTCGCCGGGGCCACGTTCTGCGCCGGATTGAGCATCCCTGCACCGATATCAAACAGGTTGCGCCACAGGCCCGCGCGTTTGTCTGCCGGCGCGCACAAGACGGGTGCCACACGCTCAGCTGTTGTGGCTTTACCCACCGTCGTGACCGGGAAAATGACCACGTTGTATTGCCCGGCAAGGGCCTGGACAGTCGGTTCGAAAATACGGCAGTTTCCACACTCCGGATCGGAGAACAGATACAGTGTCCGGGCATGGCCGGTAGACAGCGAAACGGTGTAGCTGCCATTCGCGGCTGCGGTGCTCAGACGCTGTGCCAGTAACTGACGAGCTTCTGCCATTCCCTGCTCTGACAGGCGGCCAGGCTCGTTTATGGACGACTCAGGCGCGGACGGTGCTGCTGGCGCCTGTGCGATAACCGGTGGTGTCGGCGTTTGTTGCATCAGTCGTCCGGTAGAAATGTCAGGCGGCATCAGCAGCTCAGCCGGGGAACTACGGGTGACGTGCCCGGCAATAAAGCCGGCCAGCAGGGTGAGGGTCAGTACCGCGGCGGGCACCAGTTTGCGGCGCAGCTGGCTGGGGGTATCCATCTTGCCAAAGGCATCAGCCGTGCTGGTCAGCGCCTGGCGGGCTTCAATTTCACTGGTGGCCAAAAAGAGACGGGTGTGGGCATAGTCTTCCATCAACCACAGCCCGTATTTGCCTTCCTGCTCTTCAATGACCAGATGGTAAGGCGCTTTACGCCAGCGGGAGACAGTGAACAGTTCGTCAGTATTTTTCAGTACACGCACCTGGCGGCCAGATGTGTGGGTGGTCCAGGTATCAATTAAATTGGTCATGGTTATCTCATTTTTGGTTTGAAAGTGTGTACGTGGCGGTGAACGTGAGGCTCCTGCTCAGCAGCTGCGGAGGTGTCATCCTCGTCGTCGTCGTCCTCATCCTCTTCACCGTCGTCTTGTGGGGTTGCCGGTGATGCATTCATTTCTTCTGCGACGGCACCGAGATTGCGCAGATCGGCTTCCAGCCCTTCAATGGCCAGTCTCATGATGGGGCGGTCCAGGTGGATGCCGTACTGTGCGGCCACGCTTTCCCAGTGGGCCTGACTGACCACCGCCGTTCCTTCAATGAAGGGCCACGGGCGACCCGTCGACGCCAGGGCGTACCAGAGTGTCCGGTCCAGGCCCTTCAGCCAGCGATAACGCCGGATGGGCAGGTGCAGGTCGTTGTCGTGCAGCGCCTGTATTGCGGTTCTGGCATAGCGATAGCGCCGGATCCACTCGATAGCGTCTGGCGAGGAGGTGACGCGCCGGAAGGCGGAATCAGCCAGAGACAGGTTGGGGTATCCCGTTTTGTTACGGTATTTACGGTCGGATTTCAGCGTGGAACGGTTGAGCGTATCGACGAGGGCTTCTGCCTCTTTGCGCTTGTCCAGGAAGTGCTGCAGGCCAAAGATGGCGAACATGGCTCGTTCGTGATCGGAGAACTGTTCAAACCGTTGTGCCGGCGTGCTACCTGATGTAAAGGCCTTCCCCAGCTGGGCAAAAAAACAGGCTTCTGCCAGGTCGTGGCGCAGCTGGCGGTTCACAACCAGTCTGTTTTCTTTTGCAAACTCCTCCGGTGAGGCCGCGCTGCGGTGCTCTTCCGGATCAACGTTGAGCAACTGGGTCTTTTTGTCGCCGTAGTTCAGTGCAGGAATAATGGCGGGTGAAAAGGCCGACATAATGCGCGGGAGTGTCCGGATGGAGATATCGCGCCGTGTTCTGCTGACCTGATGGCCACGCACGGCGAGTACACCGAACACGACTACCGGCACCAGGAACAACAATAGAATACCGGCGGTCAGGTCCATCACGGAGAAGAACTCAGACCAGGAAACGTCCTGCGCATGATTGTGCGTGTTGACCAGAAGGTTGATACGCCAGGCGGCAAGGTGGTGAGTCTGCGGGATATCAGCCAGACTCCAGAGAAAGTAAAGAAACAAGGAGGTGTACTCGACCACGGTTTCCCGGAAGAAGATGGCGAGAACAATCAGTACAACAATCAGGCCGACAGCGGCCAGCGACCAGTCATTAGAAGACTGGACGTCACGGTTAGGAGGCGCCATAAGAGGTTCCAGTGAATGAATTTAAGGCAAAAGAAAGGGCACCTGCGAAGAGGTGCCCTGTACTCAGGAGATTGTTGGTAAGGAGACGTCAGTCGTTAGTTGAAGCGTGACATGACCAGATTCAGGTTGTTTTCGTCCGCGATACGACGTGCATGGTGTTCAACGAAGCCGGGAACACTATTTTCATAACGATAATTTCGATTACGCATGGCTGATAATCGCTCAAACAATACAGGAGCATGTTTATGATCAACTATGACAAACGGAATATCTGGCTTTCCAGTGTAAATGGTTAAACGCCTGCCATGAAGCTCTGCAGTTGTGAAGCTGTTCATATCGAACCCCATCACTAAATAATCTTTGGGGACGAATAGAGTTCTCATGCTTGTATTTGTGTGAGCTATGACCAACAAAATACCATTTTTAACATCAAGGCCTGCATAATGCGAGCCGGTAATAGTTTTACATTCATCACATTTTAGCGGTTCAAAAAAAACAACCTTTTTAAAGTGGTTCAAAAAAAGGTTTCGCTGTTTTCTTTGTTTGATACAAATGATCAATATCGATAAAAGTATGGCAGTTAAAGCTGTGCAAGATATTAACAGGTAGTTGTAATTACCTGTGGACGAGTTTACATAGTGAAAATATGAAGCCCAGCAGTAAAATATCAAGATGGGTATGCCACAAAACACCCCCATCATGATTGTTGTGAATAGCAGTTTAAATGATAAGGCCGGTCTGTAAGGGTCGAGGTTTTTTACAATCATAATAATCTCCTTTTATTTTCTTCTATTTTATATTATGTGGAAGGTAAAACAAATATAAATTTTCTTTATTTGAAACCGTTATCAGTCCTACCACTATTTTTATCCTCTATTTTCTTGAACCCCGGCGTTGCCCCCATTTTTCCACCGAATCCGGCGAACATATTTCGTGTAGACTCAACGGCACCTTTCATTATCTGTGCAGCCTCTCTCCCACCCAGCCATGCAATTACATAATCCGGCATATAAACTTGCAAACTGAAAGCTGAAGATACCAGCATGGTACACATCCTTGCATAGATCATGAGGATCCCAATCATACTAGCCAGACCTGTAACCGACTCGGCTTGCACGTTAGCCATGGCTGGCACAATGAGAAAATTCAAGAGTGTACCTATCGCAACCACTACCAGACTGGCAAAGAAAAAGCCGAATACCATAAGTCCTGGTCGAATAGCTGCATCGATGAGAAAGATGTATCCATATGTCGCCCTGCTACCTTTGTCAGATTCTGTTCCGATATGCGTCCATGCCCATAACGTACCAGCCGTCGTTCCAATTAACACTGTAGCGAGCCAAGACGTACAAGCTGTTATCCAATATATAAATGGAATAAATGGTAAGAAAATAGATAGTGAGAAACCAACACTTACCAGAATAAATAAAATGAAGTAAATAACGGGAGCAATAGCAGATAAAACACCATCTGCAACATTTCCCGCCCCGGATAGTCCATTTATTATTATTGCCAGCCCATTACCTCCCGTTGCCACGCTGACTGCAACCTTTGCCGCTGTATACGCCGCAAGCGTAGCTTCAGCTGTTCCTAATGTATAGTCCCCTATAGATTTCATGCTTAACAATGGGTTTGACTGGTTGTTAAAGTCACCACTGCCACTTTTGCTCAGGATATTTATAATCCCATATGTTCCTTGTTGAGTTAAAGGCATTAACTCTAATAGCGCTGAGTTGGCAGACGGTGTATCGCTCGAAGAGTCTTTTAGTCTATGGTTGGTTGAACCTAATGGTGTTGTATAAGTCGAGTTCTGTCGTTGGGTAGCAATAACTTGACTTATTTCTTTGTTCAAACCAGTCACTCCTATTTCCCCAAGGTTAGTTGCGCTTGAGACAATAGGTACTTTTCTGGCTATGCTATTAACTTTATTATTTGCGGTGGCAAATGACTGATACCAGGCGCCCAGGACAATCCAGCCATTCTTTTTAATATAGTCATTCATTTCACTGCGAATTTTATTTTCATCATTAATGCCGGATATCGCCCGGTTAATGGTGTTTTCATACTCCTGTGCGGCCTGATAAATGATTTTCTCGGAGTCGGGCAGTTTAGAGCCGCTGCCTTCCTGGTAGCTGCGGTACGCGCTGACATAGTTTTGTGCCGCAGCAGACAGTGTGGCGTTCATGGTTCTGAAGGCATTTAACTGGGCGGCTTCCACCGGGGCCGTCGTCGCTGTGGTCTTAAAACCATACCAGGTTGTGTCATCTGAAGACTCGGGAATCCGCGCAGTGCCACACAGTGCGCTGCCGTTCGTGACTCGAATTTCACGCCCGTCCCCGGAGGTTTGCGTCCCCATTGGCGGGGTGCTGCTGCTGCCGTACTGGTGCATTTCTGCCTGTTCTGTATTGGTGGCAGCCTGGCAGAGGTACATGCCAAAGATCCCCCGGGATGCGTCCACCGTCTGACCCGCGACGGGCTGAACAATCATCGACTGACCGGCCATGATTGAGTCTGCTGCGCTGTCCACCAGGAGGTTTGCACTCCCCACGCCCATGATGCTGGCCGTCCACAGAAACACCAGATTGGAAATGGACCAGCCCGACGGGGTCGGGATGAGGGACATAAAGCCGACAAGGGATGACACGGGCGCCATGACGGTGTTGCCATCACCGAATACGCGACCACGGTTACCTGACAGTACGGTCGCGCGCAGGGCGATGGCCACAAACCACACAAAGGCCATGCCGGAGACGATGCCGTTAAACACGCCATACAGCACGCCAATAAAACTGGCCGTGGCGGGCTGAAGCGGGTTGTTTACCACATCACCAAAAACCATCACCATCATCTGTCGGGAGAGGTCTGTGGAACGGGTGGCGGCCGAGTTGATGGAGTCAAAACCAATATTGTCGGCCAGTGCAGGCCATGACAACGCGGCCAGCGCAATGACCGGCAGCAGTCTCAGAAGCAGTTTCATAGGGTGTTTCCTGACGTCAGATCCCCGGCAGGCCGGGGCAGGGAAAAAGGAGTGGAATTACCAGCTCAGGATGGATGTCAGCCCGCGGCCTGTTGCGCGCCATTCCTGGAAGGTGCCGAGATGGCCGGTCTGTAACTGCCACAGGCGCAGCTGGCATTTGAGGGCACCACTAAAGAGCAGGGTGCAGAAACCGGTCAGCGCAAACAGCATGCTGCCCGCCCGCCACAGGATCAGACTGTCCAGTGTGGTCGCGTTGACCAGTACGGCAAACAGTAACGCCAGGGTGAATATGGTTACCGGGATAAACAGCAGTAACCACAGGCGCTTTCCGAGCCTGAAACGTGCTGTCAGTTCCTCCCGGGTGCGACCGCTTGCGCTCACCGCTTCATCAAATGTCAGCTCCAGATCCTTCTCTTCACGATACCGGCGGCGGAGGTCTTTGACCTGTGCCATTTTTTTCGTGCCAGCATAGTTCAGGGTTCGCAGGACCCAACGGACTTCAGGTAAAGGCAGAAGGAGACTGGCTGCCCACCAGGAGTGTTTTTTTGCTGTTCCCGGTTTCATTCGCGTGCCGCTCCTGTTGATACCTGTTGTTGTTTCTGCGCCATGCGCGGTTCGTAATAATCTGCGCCGGCAATACTCAGTTGCTGGCCCGCCAGAATGGCGTTCTCCTGCAATTGCTGGCGAATGCTGAGGAGCAGGGCATTCTGCAGACTCTGAATGCGGATGGATTCGCGGGCCAGATTGTCGCCGTCCATTTCCTGCAGGTCCGTCAGATAATCGGTATTGGCATAGCGTCGGTTGACTTCAAAGGCTTCAAATTCACGCTGGGACATCATTCCGGACCGTCGGGCTTCGGGTGAGGCATTTTCATCGAACCAGGCTTTACTGGAGGGTGACTGCAGGGCTTCTGCCAGCACGTCCTTTGTCGCCTCGCTGGGCTGACTGCCGGCAATCATGGCCAGTTGAGGTTGCTCTGCCGCACTCTGGATAGCTTCATGCTGAGTCGCCATGCCCAGATACTGTCGACCGGCATCGGTTTTGATTTCACCCTTTTTGAGGGTGCGACCCACACTTTTACGTACCGAGTTTTTCATGTACATCATGGCGGCATCGGTCTGTTCTGGCGTAAACGTCAGCTCAGGTGCCTTGTCCTCTTTGCCCGCCCCGGCCAGTACGGAGCGGAGTTGCTTGTCGCCCCCCGGCAGTTCGGATTCGCGTTTGCATAACTCACCCCAGGCCTGAACATCCGACGCTGTGCAGTACTGGCTGTGAACATTGGCTGTGGCAAACAGGTCCTGTTCCGGTGCCGCTGCCTTGTTTTCCAGCACTTTTTTCACAGCCGTATTGCTCACGGCTTTGCCGCTGGACAATTTTCCCTGCTTAGACCCGGACTGACGGTTTATCTGTGCAGCCTGACCGGAGCCGGACTCACTGCAGATAGACGCCGGTACGGTGTAACTGCGGCGGGCGGTTTCCAGATTTTGCGCCTGCTGCGCATAGGTGGCGAACTGCTGCATATTCTCGTTCGACTGCTGGATCATGGCGGAAATTTTGTCGTTCCCGGAACTGACCGCGCCGCCCAGTTCGCGGGTGGTGGTCAGAATTCCGGACAGGGTGCCGTTCGCCGTACTCAGCTGCGGCACAACCTGGGTGGTAATGGGGATACTGCTGTTGACGTTGACCGTGTAGGCCAGTGCCTTGACGGCAGGCAGCATCACGCTGCCCACACAGGCCGCAAGTAACAATTTTCGCATAGGAATACCTGTATCAGATGTGGAGGCCACGCGAGGCAATCAGCTCGGTGGCCAGTCTGTTAATGATGTTGGTGTGGTCGGACTCACGGGCTTCTTTCTTGCGCAGCGCAATCAGCCGTGCGGCACTGCCTGACGGGAAGTGTTCGGCAAGAATGGCTCTCGCTGTGCGCCCGTCGAGCAGGTCATACAGCAGGTCACGCAGGGCGGCATCTTCCGGTGTGGAGTTCAGCGCCCACAGCTCTTTCGGGCCGAGGGTGTTTTTCAGTATCTGTACCATCCTGCCCGTCTTCAGGCGGAAGCACGCCAGAAACGCGGTCCCGCTCCCGTCTGGTGCGGCGCCACTTCCCATCCTGCGGAAGGCTTCCGCTGTATGAAGGGGAACACCGAAATGCTCCGTTAACAACGGCAGGTCCTCGTGGGATACCTGCATCAGGTACAGGGAGTTGGCCGATTTCAGAATGGACGCCGGGAAGTGGTTCAGATACTGCGAGCTCAGCACGGTACGGATAAAGAATTTCCTGTTCTCCAGGTCCTGCGTCTCCAGTTTTTCCATGATGAACGGAATGTCTTTCACATTGTGCAGCTCGTCATAGATTTTGGTTTTCACCTCCTGTGCCAGCTGGGTGAGCCGGTCATGATGAAACGCATGGTAAGCCGGCGGCAGCAGATCCATGAGTTCGCTACGGTACTGCGGCAGTTCGAAGTGTCCGGCGGCAATCTGACCGGCAAACAGGTACATCAGTCCGGTGCGCAACTGACCGGCGCGGGTTTTTCCTCCCACCACGTTATTCAGATCAATCGCAATCACGCGGGTGTTCGGGTTGAGCTCAAAAGCGGTGCGACTGGCGAGCATTTTGTAGGAGCGCAGCGCATCAGACAGGCAGCGGCTGATATAGGAAATCAGCTTTTCATCGCTGCCCTTGCGGGTGATGGTGCCGTACTCGGTACTGATATCCTGACTGTTCAGATGGACCTGCAGGTCGCTGAGTTCCGGCATCGCCTGATAGTGCGCACGGGTGGCCGCCTGAATTTCACCGCGTTTAAACAGCAGGTCGCGGACTTCATACCAGGACGCCACCGCCCACCACGCGGCATCAAATTCGCTGTTGAGGCCGGTCTTCTCGAGTACGGCATCCACCTCCGGCTCCACCGACGGGGCGTAGCGTATTGGGGTGACCTCGGCATTAATTTTAAAGGTGGTGTCGATAACTTTGCTCAGGATCTGCCGGCAGTCCTGCGCATTGGGCGGCATCCCCGTTTCCGGATCGATACACAGCGTTTCACAGATGTTGAGCTGGTATTCCTTCTCCGGTGTCAGCGGATAACGGGCGCCGAGCTGGACATCAAACGGGTTCTTACAGAACTCCCGACTGTTCTGCAGAACGACCCCCACCACTTCGTCCTGGCGGTTGGCTGGCAGGGCGTCACGGATGAGCCGGATCAGACCCTGCGCAGAAAACCCTTTGTCCACATAGGACAGGTAGGGCAACTGGTTCTGGCCAGAAAACAAAATAGCCTCACTGAGCGCGCCCAGCATCACGGACTTCCCGGTGCCGGGCTCGCCGGCGACCACTTCGGTAAATTTGGTCTGCAGGCTGCTGGCCAGACGGACCGGAATGGGTTTGCCGTCGGTGCTGCTGAACACAATACTCGCATCATCGTCCCACGGTGTGGCCGGGCGCTGCAGCGGCAGCAGGGCCAGAGCGGCGGACAGCGGCGGAAAGAGCAGGGACGGAATGCTGAGTGCATTCGAGCCGGCCAGTGTGGCCACCCAGGCGCGCAGCGGATCCCCGAACGTGGTTGTGACTTCACATACCCCCCAGGATTCCAGCCCTTTTTTGAGCAGGGTGCGGTTACGTTTCGCTTCTTCCGTGGTCCGCCCCCAGGTGCTGGCGCTGATGGCCATGCCACAGACCGGATCGCTCTGGTGTGTGCCTTCCAGCCACTGTACTGATTCATACACTCTGCGCAGCGGCGGGACGAGTGCTGCCAGGCTGAGAACCATGCGCTTACCACCGAGAATATCCAGCCCGCCCGGCATGATGTCCATACGGACCCGCCAGGGGAGTTTTGAACTGACTTTGGCAAACAGCTGGCTGAAGGTTTCCGGTTTCTGTGGTCCGAGGGATAACGCCAGGGTGGCGTGCCAGTACCCGTCGAGGTGCATCAGGTTACCGACAGGCTCCGGTTCACTGTTAAACAGCTGGTAGTTCAGGTGAGGTGCCAGCAGGCAGGAATGGTCGTCGCCTTTTGGCAGGCCGTGTGGCCAGCTGATATCGCCTGGCAGGAACGGACGCCAGTCGGGTGATGTGCTTTCGCGTTCAATTTGCTGACGCAGATGGCTGCCAAACTCATGCGCTGTCATCAAACGTATCCGGGTACTGAAATCCCCGCGTGCCAGCTGGTTCTCAAGGGTGGTCACAAAGGCATCGTGACGGATCTTCAACCCTTCGAGTGCCTGAAAGTCCGGGTTCTGGCCAAAACGTGCGCCCGGAGCCTTTTTGAGCAGGGCCTCGCGGCGTTTCTCTTCATCACGAATTTCAGTGGTGCTCAGGGCGTTTTTGGCAGTGTAAACAACCAGAAACGCACGCTCACGGGCGACAAACGGTGCCAGCTTCTCGATGCGCTCATCCAGAATATCGGCCAGATCGAGGCCCATACGCTTCAGGCCCCGGTACTGGTGAGCCAGCAGACGGCGCAGCTCTTCACATCCCTTTTCCGGGTCTGACTCAAAGATGAAGCTGGTTTTGTGGCCCACCTCCTGAAACTCGCTGCTCAGGACGGTGTGCAGTCGTGCAATGTAGGCGGAAAACAGGGCCGGATCACGGCGTTCTTCCTCGGTCACGGCCTCCTGCTCGTTAAACTGGCAGTAAGTCCCTTCTATTTCAAACACGCTGGCGTAATGGCCATCGTGAGTGACGAAAATATACGGGGATGTCAGGTCCGGTCGGCGTTTGCGGTCATCATCTGTCAGACCGATGGTGGTGCGTAAATCACAGTAGCGGGCGAAGTCCTGGCCCAGTGCGTAACGTGACGCCCAGGCAATGGCACTCTCCACCCCTGCCAGGGCGGTGATTAATGGGTTTTTCATGGCGTGTTCTCGTCAGTTCTGGCTGTGGTACTTCTTCAGACTGTCAGACCAGGTGTCCGGGGAGGGTCCCGTGAGTGCAGGATGGTTCAGCAGCGTGGGATTCACGATCAGCACCATGTGGCGCAGACGTTGCTGGAGATCTTCACGAATATGCAGACTGGCCTGCATCAGTGCCTGACCAAATTCCCCAGGGTGACTGGTTCCCCAGAAGGCTTCCGTTTCTTTGCGATGGCCGGTAAGCCAGTTCAGGATTTGCGTGGCACCCTCTTTCTGGCGTGCATTCCCCTGTGTGCGGGCAAGGATGACCGCCCGCAGCAGCAGGCTGACATCAGCGGCCGCAAGCTCGGGCAGGTATACCATCACGCCATCATTCGCCCCCAGCGTGTTCAGCCGGTGGCTGAAATGACAGACCGGGCAACTCACCCCCAGATTTTCATCGGCATGGTTTTCCGGATTGTCATCGCGAAAAATTAACGCGTTCGCATCATGCACACACCCGCAGGCATCACAGCGGCCCGCAGTCAGTTCGCGGGCTCGCTTGCACAACGCCGGAGGATGGGCCTCGCTTTCATGCCCCCAGACCTGCTGTTCGGTGCTGAAGGTCTGGTATCGGTGCGGGACGGTCAGTCGAACCATTTCCGTGCTGTTTTGTCGCCAGCGGCGCAGGGATTTTTGCAGTGTTACCCGGACCGCTTCCCTGACATCCGACGGCGGCAACGTCAGGCGTTCAAGATGGTCACACAGGCTGTCGACGGGGATGAGATACACGTCGCAGTCATAGCCATTTTCGTGGGCCACCTTCCCGCAGTGATAAAACAGCGATTCCAGTGGCGCCAGCAGTGCGGCACAGGCGGCATTCTGAGGTTCGTACCAGCTCAGTAGCGGGTCATCGAAGTCTTCCGTGCAGGGGGCCAGTGTGAGGGGCCAGCGCAGCTGAATGTGACGTAAGAATACGCTCATTACTTATCCTGCCCCGGTGTAAAGACACCGATTTCCGCTACGACGCGCCCTTGCTCCTCGAGCGGAACCTTGAAGCCCATTCCGATATGGTCAGCGACCGCGCGCAGTACCTGGTTTGTGACATCCGTTTCCCGACGCGAGCCCTTTTCGGCCGCGAAGATCAGGTCATGTTTTTCTGAATGGTAAATGACAATTTCCATGGGCACTCCCGGAATAATGAGGAATAACCGGCGGCAAAGCCGCCGGGACTGCAGGGGGTATCAGAGGTCAACCGGGTTGAGTTGCAGGGTGGACTGACCTTTTTTAATGAACTGGTCGATGGCGATCAGGATGCAGCCGGCACCCAGTGGCGTGAGGATCCAGCCCCAGGTGATTTGTGGGTTTTTCTTTTTGGCCACCCACAATACGATGCCGATAATCACCAGGCCGACCCCGCCAAATTTGGCAAATTTCAGCAGGCTGTTGGTCGAGCCTTCGGCACCGTCGGCGACGTTATCGAGCATCCCGAAAATACCGTCATCGGCATGAGCCGGTAAGGTGACCGAGCCGAGCATCGCGGTGAGCGCCAGCGTGATACGGGTGTGCAGGGTGCTCATGGCCAGCCAGACACGAACCCACAGACGAACAGAAACGGACAGAATGAAATTACGCATGTTTACTACTCCATTGTTTTAAAGGTTAATTCCAGGTCAGACCCAGAGTTTTTTGCAGTGCATCAAGTAACTGGGGATTGCAGAGCAGCAGGATGCCGGTGATACCCATCACCATGCCCGTGCCGATATCCTGCCGGGCGGTCAGGCCGGTGTGACCATCCACCAGGGCACGACGGGCCCTGACAACGCCCATGTAAAAGAACAGCGCGCCGACCGCGCGCAGCAGGGTAAGAACGGCATCGACTGACAGCTTCGCGTAGCCAAGCGAGTCCGGGGCGTAGGCGATGGCATCAAACGACACGTCTCCGAACCCCAGTGTGTGGGCGGCCTTGTTCATCATTTGCTGAAGGGCAATCAGGGCCGACCCGGTGACGACGGCGACGACCACTTTCATGCCGCTGACCGGCTTACCGGACCGGCTGCGACTAATCGTGGAGACGAGGGCGATGATGCAGCCCCCCAGACCGACAAACACGCCCAGCGCGAGGATCAGGTTGATCCCGCTGGTTTTCAGTCCGCCGGCCACATTGACGAGTATCTGTACGACGTCCATCAGTCCCCCTGACGTATCACGCCACGACTGGTCCTGACTTCGCGACGGGTGGCATCAATGGCATCAATCCTCATCCCGTTCAGGGTGTCACCCGGATAGACGGCCCAGGTGCTTTTGCCGTCAGACAGCCAGGCCATACCCGGATAAACCGAGTTGATACGCCAGCCGGTGACGCCAGAACGGTGTGCTGTTGTGGTGCGAGCAGGGGTGCTTCTGGCCACCGGTTTGTGGGACGTGGCTTTACGCACGGGGGCGGCCGGGCTGACTGGCGGACGCGGCATCTGCTCCAGTGCTTTGATGCGGGCTTCCAGTGCATCAATGCGCTTATCGCTGTTGTCCTGGCGACCAGACAGACTGGTCACTGACGCTTCCAGCGCCTTGTTGCTCTCCGCTGCCGGCTCCGGCGATACCGGGACCGTTTCGGCGACATCCGGTATCACGGACGGGGTCGGGGTCAGAGGCTCTGCCGGCGCGATGCTTTCCTGATGTTGTACCGGCTCGTCCACGAACTGGCTCTGAGGTGTCGGCTCTGGCCATAAGGCATAAACCAGCAGGGCGACAATAGCCGCTGCTCCGCCCAGCACGGCGGGCAGGTCGTAGCCGAGGATCTGACGTTTCGGCTTTTCCGTTCGTGCGGGTGAGACGCGTTCCTCCGCACTGACGGCGGGCTCCGGAATATCTTCAGACAAAGGGGCGTCCGCCGGCGCAGGGCCGGGATCAAAAAATTCCTTACTCATGGGAAGTCCTTAGCGTTGAATGGGGGCCGTTGCGGCAGCCCGGGTCACGTTGTCACTGGTTTTCACTGCGGTCATAAAGAGCAGGGCCACCGTCTGGCCCCGGTAGACCAGCACCTGTTTCACCGGCAGGCGCTGTGCATCGCTGGCGATCACCTGGCCGGCCTGTTGTGCGGCACCGCCCACGATGGTCCCGGCCACGGCTTTGGCATCCGGCATCCCCGTGCGGGCTTCGATGTTGTCATAGCCATTGCTCAGGATCTGCGTGTTGGCGCTGGCATACAGCTGACCCGCCAGTCCGAGCCCTGACGCGATGGCCGGCAGGATAATGCGGGTGGCGTAACGGTTGTTAACGTCGCTGGCGACCGAGGACTGCAGGGTGTCGGGCATGGCGGCCCACACATCCACATTCCAGGTGTCACCCTGCCATTCCATGCGGTTGAAGTTGATGGCCACACCGTCGCCGGCAAGCTGTACGCCGTTGGCCAGTAACGTGGCCCCGGCATACGGTCCGGACGGAATACGCGCCAGCACCTGTGAGCGGGTGTTGTCCGAGTCGACGGCGGTTTCAATCACACCCCCGGGGCGACTGCCGGCAGGGATAAGGACCTGCGCCGCGACGGTGGCCGGTGCCCCGGCCTCACCGGCTGCTGTCTGCGGTGACAGGCTGTCGGTCCAGGCGGCCCACACGTTGCCTTTCGTTTCCGTTCCGCCCGCCTGTCCCGGTTGTCCGGTCGCACTTCCTCCTGCGACACTGGCCAGCTGACCGGTGGCCGGTTTTCGTTGCTCCATCAGTTCCGTCAGCAGATTCTCCAGCGCCTTCTTCTTATCCGGATCGATGCCAGGTTGTTGCACATAACTCACTTCCTGAACGCTCTGTACCGGAGCAGGCTGAGGAGCGGGCACCGGTGCCGTGATGGGCTCCTCGCGCGCCCCGCCGGTGCCGACTGAGGCAATAAAACTGGCGTTTTCTTCATGTGCCTGTTTTGCGCCATCCTCATTGTTCGCCCGCAGCACCTTGCTGTACTGCGGACTTTCCGGGGTGACGGTGCCGGTGCCGTTGGCCGCTTTATCGACCGATATTTTCGATGCCTGCTCAGGCGGAGCACTCAGCCAGGTCGCCAGCAGGAATCCGCCGGCGATCACTGCAAAGGCCACACCACCGATGACCAGTCCGGTTTTTTTCACGTCCCGGCCGACGTCTTTTTCAGCGTCCATAGTTACTCCAGAGAAATGCCCAGCCAGACGGTTTTACCGGCCACAGAAAAGGCCAGTTCCGGTGCCAGAGGCAGTTTGTATAAAATCGTGCCGTCGCCGGACGCCTGGGTGAGTTCAAACTGATCGCGCAGTTCACTGCGGGTGCGGACATACAAATCGTCGCCCATCTGCCAGACCTGCGTGGAAGGCACATCCCCCTGCGTCTTCAGACGCTTTGCACTGGCAGGCGGTACGCCATCGAGAAAGGCCTGCAGTGTCGGGTTGTTCAGGTCAATTTTCGCCTGACCGGATGGCATGACGCGGGCCGCCGGGCCACGCTGTGGAATACGCAGATCCAGGCGGCTGTCGATGATGCGCGAGGTGGAACCATTGTCAGGTTCACCGCTCATGGCATTGATGATCACCGGCACCGCCAGCCCTTTCAGATACACCGTGATGTTGCCTTTGTCGTACTGGCGCAGGGCCTGCACGGTCATCAGGCTGCTGTCAGGGATAAAGGTGACACTGAAACCTTTCTCATTACTGTTATAAGGCGGGACGGATATCGGCCACGGGGCGCCGGTATTGTCAGTAAACATCACCGTGCTGCCCTGATTAATGGCTGTTCTAACTACCGGAAGCGAGCCGCCCGGGGACAGATTCACCGTCTGAGTGGAGATGCGCGGGACCACGTCGGCCGCCTCCCAGGCACGCCCCCGAGCCCCTTCATCAATGGCCTCGTGTACGCTCTCCAGTTCGTTACGACTGAGGGGGGCAACCTGGCCTTTTGCCCAGGCTTCTGCTTCCGACGGTGAAGGCGGCGGCGGGGACTGGCGCAGCGGGGCGGTGATATCGTTGCCCGCCTGTGGTACCGGTGCCGGTGCCGTAGGTTGTGTTGCGGGTTGTGCAGGGGCGGGGGCTGCCGGCAGGGCCGCCGTTGGGTTCTGGCCAGAGCTGGCGGTTCGGGCCGGTTCCCATTCTGCTGAGCAAACAGTAAAGGCAGGCAGCAGCAGGGCCACCGCCATCAGGGAGTGTCTGAACATAATGTTTATCCTGTGAAAACGAACTAACGGGCGTCGCGGGTGACGATAGAGGAGACTTCAATGCCTTCCGGCTTCTGGCTGACGTCGGCACGCTGGACACGGACCGTAAAGATAAAGTTCTGCGCCGGCAGACTGCGGTTCTGTCCATCCAGACTTAACGTGACCGGATACTGGATTTCCCAGATATAGGGCCCGTCTCCCAGTCGCCCGCGCCGTTGTATGACCCCTTTACGGGTGACGTTGGCCGACATCAGCATTTTCTGGTCTTTCACGGCCGTAAACAGGTTAGAACGGGTCAGGGCGGTGTAGTAACTGGCAAAGCCGGCGTCTGAAAACTTCTGCTGAAGACCGCTTATCTGCGTGCGGTAATTGCGGAAGTCGAGCTGGAAGGCATCCCGTATCAACTTGTCGCCAAAGGCGACGACGTCATCATCCCGGTAGGCCGGCTCTGAGGTCGGCATCTGGCGCAGGATGCTGCCGTTATACGTGGCAAAGTATTTCACCGGTGGGTGCGCGACCTGCCAGGCGAGCCAGCCCGTCAGTGGCATCTGCAGCAGGCAGAGTGCGCTGGTCACCAGTGCCACGGACAGTGAGCGCCGGGCAAATCCGGCATTTAACTGATTCTTTTGCTGCAGCTCCAGTGCTGCCATAAATGGGTTAGGTGTGGTTTCGTTCGTGGAAGAAGCCTCCACGGGGGAGGCTTTGTTTTTGTCCATGTCAGTCTCTTCAGTTCAGGGAAATAAACGAGCTGCCGTTACCGCCGGAAGCCTGACTGACCGGCGCGGTTCGTGCCGGCGCAGCGGGTGATGTCTGCACGCGGTATGACGAGAGTTTGGCCGTGGGCAGGTTGCCCCAGGGGTCAATCGTGGACGGGACATAGTCGTTAATTTTATCGCGCGCGGTCTTACAGATTTTCTGGCCAATCTGGTTGAGCACGTTCGTTAAATTCGGGAACGTCGGGGCGGTAATGGTGGTCGAGATGTTCCCGAGACAATCACTCAGTGACGTTGAGACGGTCTGCTGGCGCTTTGCCCAGGCATCGGCTGCCGCTTTTGCCCGGTTGTATCCGGCTTCACTCCCCACCTGTGCGGCGGTCGCTGCACGACAGGAGGCTGCATCCGCAGCCGGACTTAACGCCAGAACGAGAGTCGTTATCAATAATTTGTTCATGGAGTCCTCACATTGGCTGATGTTGCATGGCCGGCTTAGCCTGCTGACGCGGTTGTGGGGCAGCCTCTTCCGCTTTAGGTGGCGTGTATGCCTGCGTGAACCCCAGTTTGCTGTGCAGTGCCGGCGGGATCTTTTCCGGGCTGACCAGTGGCACGGCAAATTTCGGTGCGTCCTTTCCGGTGAGTTGGAACGCAAAGGTGTCGTAATTCACCTCCGCACCTTTGAGCTTATTAACAGGTGACGCGTGTCCTATTGCGTGCAGTGAGCCGTCGTCGCGCACGGTATTGAGCGCCAGAAAACGGTTCCCGTCTGATGTCGTACACAAACGGCCCAGGACATGACGCAGTTCATTTTCATGACGGACAACACCCTGCAGGTAGTCACCGTGGCCTTTCACCAGGTGGGCCAGCACCTGTCCGTCTGCATCGAACGCCTGCATAACCAGTGAGCCGGCGGCTTTAGATTGCACGGGAACCGGCGTATTGGCTGGCGCCTGCTCCGGGGCGGGCTGTCCTTTACCGTCAGGGCCGGTATAGAGCAGGCTGTGTCCCTGAGTGGTCGGTGTGGCCAGTGTCAGGTTGGCCTGCTGCATGACCTGCGCCTGAATCTGCCAGAAAGCGTTACCGTCATAAGCGGCCAGTTGGGCCGGGGCGACCTTGTCCGGGTTGTCGGTCAGTAACTGGTCATTGACAGCCGGGGTGATATTCCACTGATTACGGTGGGTTTCGTGTGGCATAAATCCGGTCACCACGCCGTCCTCATTTTTGACCGGTACGTTAACGGTCACCGCTGTTTTTCCTTTGAACTGCAGCTTGACCAGATCGCCGGGCTGTTTGCCGCTGTCAATCAGTGCCTGCTCCAGCTCCACGCCCCAGTAAGTTTTCGCTCCCTGCTTAGTCCGCATTGTCACGTAATAACTCGGCGTGTTTTTCTCATTGAACTGGTAAGGCGCCGGACCGGCATCCATCAGTGTTCCGGTCAGGCCAGCCCGGAGAGTCTCACGCTCGATGACGCTCATCGGCTGGGCAGGTTTCTGTGTTTCCGCTGCAACAGGTGCGGCTGCGGGGGTCACGGCTGACGGGGCAGCAGTCGGTTGTGCAGGTGCGTTCTGTGCTGCCGGCGACGGTGATGGGGTCACGTCACTGACCGGTGCCTGCTCAGGCTGCGTCATGGTCATGCCATTTTCTGGTACTTTTTGTTCATTCCGGCTGGCCATCAGGGCTTCAAACTGGGCTCGTTGCTCCGGATTCTTGAGGTGGACCTCAATGTTATGGTCGGCTATCAGCGTCAGCGTTTTGGTGATGAACTCCGGAGAGCCGGTGACTTCGACCGCGCCCCGGTTGTTTGCCCGGGCAGATAACAGGGCAGCAAGGATCATGCGGTCATTCTCGCTGGCTTCCGGGGAGGCCATGACAATGCGGTCCCCGTAATCCCTGAAAGCGTCCTTACCCTCAAGCGCATACACCCAGGTGTTACCATCCTGCCGGCTGGTCAGCCCCTGCAATAATTCATCCAGATCGATGCGGGCGACGGTGGGGGCTTCGGTGTCCGGTGAGACATCACCCGGCAGACGACCAAACGTGAAGGCAAATCCATTTTCGGGGGCGGTCAGCTCATCTGCAGGCTGCGCGGTGGTGGCTTCCGACACCGGCCGTTCAACCGCCGGCTGTGCGGTGGTGGCTTCCGGCACCGGCTGTTCAACCGCAGGCTGTGCGGTGGTGGCTTCCGGCACCGGCTGTTCAACCGCAGGCTGTGCGGTGGTGGCTTCCGGCACCGGCTGTTCAACCGCAGGCTGTGCGGTGGTGGCTTCCGGCACCGGTTGTTCAATCACAGGCTGCGCGGTGGTGGTTTCTGGTACCGGCTGTTCAACCGCCGGCTGTGCGGTGGTGGCTTCCGGCACCGGTTGTTCAATCACAGGCTGCGCGGAGGTGGTTTCTGGTACCGGCTGTTCAACCGCAGGCTGCGCGGCGTTGGCTTCCGGCACGGGTTGTTCAACCGCAGGCTGTGCGGTAGTGGCTTCCGGCATCGGCTGTTCAACCGCAGGCTGTGCGGTGGAGGCTTCCGGCGCGGGCTGTTCAACCACAGGCTGTGCGGTGGTGGCTTCCGGCACCGGCTGTTCACTCTCAGACTGAGCAAGCGTGACTTCCGGGACCGGTGATGCTTTCAGTGCATCGTTTTGTGTCTCGGCCAGATACTCGCGGTAAATATCTTCTTCCACCGTGGTGGTTTTATCTGAATCAGGCATGGATAGGGTTTCCTGTACAAATGAGTCACGCCAGCGAGGGATGAGTGGGTCCAGAACAGGTGCCAGCTGGTCCCTGACGGCGTCCAGTCCCCGGGAAGCGTGAATATCGTTAAAGTCACTGAAGGAAGCGGTTTCGGCAAAAGCCTGGGCGCGTTCACTGTCGGTAAAAGCCGGTATGACGTACACCCCCCCGATATTGCGCGCGGCTTCTTCTGCCTTCAGCAGGCCTTTGTTGTCCTTACGGGTAAAGTCGTCTTCTCCCAGAATGATGTGCGGGACACCGGGATGTGCCTCTTTGAGTTTCTGTGACACTGTCACCATGTTTCCGGCATCCACCGTCATCACCACGGGCAGGCCGGTGGCCATATTCAGGCTGGCGGCCGTGGCATAACCTTCTGCGTAAAGCACCGGCATCCCCGGGACCAGCGCCCCACCCACCACAAAGAAGTTGCCGCTCTTCTCGGCGTCTTTCTTGAGATTCTTTTTGCCGTCCGGATCGATGTACTGCAGAGAGCGAATATTGC